>NZ_POTX01000187.1 GCF_003236305.1 Micromonospora endophytica
CGGCATACGAGATGAGCGCTAGTCTCGTGGGCTCGGAGATGTTTATAAGAGACAGGCTTACCGGGAGGTCGAGCCGGAGGTCGCCCGGTTCGCGGTGACCGCGCTCGCCCGCGACCGGGACCGGGAGGTCACCCTGACCCGGCTGGCCGAGCGGGCCGCCGCGGTCCGGGTGCTGCTCGACTCCGCCGAACCGGCGATCGACCGCCGGGAGACCGGCGATCTTCGGGTACGACCCGAGACGCGCCGCTCCGGCGAGCGGGTGGTGGCCTGGCACGGTTCGGTGGTCACCACGGTGACGGTGAGCGACTTCACCGCCCTCGGTGAGCTGATGCTGCGCCTGGCCGACCAGGACCAGGTCGAGGTGGCCGGGCCATGGTGGTCGCTGCGCCCGGACAGCCCGACCTATCGCGAGGCCCGGCAGGCCGCGATCACCGACGCCCTGCAACGCGCCCGGGAGTACGCCGAGGCGCTCGGTGCCCAGGTCACCGACCTGATCGAGCTGGCCGACGAGGGCGGCACGGCGCAGCCGATGATGGCGCGGGTGGCGTTCGACGCCGGTGGCGCTGCCGGTGGCCCCCCGCAGCTGGAGCTGGACCCGCAGCCGCAGGGGGTGCACGCGGCGGTACGCGCCCGTTTCTCGATCAGCCGTCCGGTCCTGACCTGATGCCCGCCGCCCGGGTGCTGCCCGTCGAGGAACTGTTGGCCCGTGCTCGGTCGCTCGCCGAGGCCGGCCCCCGGCAGTTGCTCGGCATCACCGGTGCCCCCGGCGCGGGCAAGTCGACACTTGCCGAGCAGGTGGTGGCGGCGGTGGGACCGGCCGCCCGGCTGGTGCCGATGGACGGTTTCCACCTGGCCCAGGCCGAGCTGCGTCGGCTGGACCGCTCCGCCCGCAAGGGCGCCATCGACACCTTCGACGCCAACGGGTACGTTTCGCTGCTGCGCCGCCTGCGTCGCAAGGAGCCGACCTCGGTCTGGGCACCGGAGTTCCGCCGGGACCTGGAGGAGCCGATCGCCGGGGCGATCGAGGTGCCGCCCGAGGTTCAGCTGGTGGTCACCGAGGGCAACTACCTGCTGATCCCGGACTGGCCCTGGGACGAGGTGCGCGCGCTGCTGCACGAGGCGTGGTTCCTGGACATCGACCCGGACCTGCGGCATCGACGGCTGGTCGCCCGGCACGTCGCCTACGGGCGGTCGCCGGCCGAGGCCCAGAACTGGGCGCTGGGCAGCGACGAGGTCAACGCGGCGCTGGTGTCCGGCACCGCCGACCGCGCCGACCTGGTCGTACGCCTGGCTGAGTCGCCACCGGCCCAGCCTGGCTGAGTCGCCACCGAGCCGGCCTGGCCGCGCCGCCACCGGGCTAGCCTCGGCGGGGTGCTGGCACCGGACGTCGCAGCAGCCAGGCGACCCGGGACCGTTCCCGTTGGAACTCGATCGCCTCCGGGTAGCCGCTGTGGCTGCGGATCGGTGGATCGGCGACCTCGCCGTCGCGGGGGTGCAGCGCCTCGGGGTCGGTGACGGCCACCTCGCGTTCCCCCGCGGTCACCGGCCACCCGAGCGGATCGGTGTCGCGCCAGAAGTTCGTCCACCCGGTCCCTCCGGAGGGGCGCGTCAGCGCGCGGGCCAGCGACGGCAGCCGGTCCGGCCCGAAGTACGCGGGAAAGATCCGGCCGTAGAGCCGGGTCAGCTGGCAGCCGTAGGAGAAGAACCAGATCCGCCGCCGCCAACGCTGCGGCAGTTGCAGGATGACCGCGGCGCAGATCACCGTGCCCTGGCTGTGCCCGGACAGGATGATGCCCTCCATCCGGCGTGGGTCCTGCTCGGTCAGCGCGAGCAGTCCGGCGGTGCGGGTGAGCAGTTCGGGCACGGCCCGCTCGGCGTAGCTCGGTGGGGCGAGCGGGTGCGCGGCACGCGGCCAGAAGGTGCCCAGGTCCCAGACCACGCCGACCGTCCGCCGTACCGCGTTGTTGCGGTAGACGAGCAGGCCGAGAGCGGCGATCGCCACCGGCAGCCAGCCGAGCAGCGAGTCGCCCAGGTCGGTGACGAGCTTGACCAGGGCGGCGCTGCCGGTCGCCGAGGCCGGGTGCGGGCGGGCGGGGGAGAGGACGGCGACGCAGGCGAAGGCGGCCAGCACGGTGAGTACGGCGGCGTACCAGCCGATCAGACGGATGGCGTGTTCGCCGACCAGCCGGTGCAGGGCGCGGTGGCTGCTCACGTCCCGTCCTCGGCGCAGGTCGTGCGCGGTCAGCGGTCCGCTCGCCTTCAGCCCGGCGTACTCCTCGTACCGCAGCTGGTGAAAGAGGACGAAGCCGCGGATCGCGAGCACGACCAGCACCAGCAGCGCGCCGCCGAAGCAGAGCGCGGCCCAGGAGACAGGTGTCGGCGCAACCACGAGGGTGCGACCGCCGGGCGGGGCGCCACCGTTGAGCCGATCAGTGATCCAGTAGAGCGCGCCAGCGCAGTAGGCGAGGCAGAGCAGCCAACCGAAACCGGCGATCACGGCCGGGGCCTGACCGCGCCAGGCCACGTCGGTGTGCGGTTCCCGCGCTGGTGCCCCGGTGCCGGGCCGGGTGCGCGGCAGCAGCAGGCCGGTGCCGGCGAGGGCCAGCAGCACCATCGCGAGCTGCCACACCTGGAACGGGGCGGGCGCGACGCCGGGCAGCCAACCGCGGACCCAGGCGGCGCCGAGGACGATGAGCGCGGCGGCGGTGGCCGGCGCCACGGCGCCCCGACGGCCGGAGCGGGCGATCGCGCCGATGGTGATGAGCAGCAGCAACTGGCCGGTGACCAACCAGGCGAGGATCCGGTCGAAGCCTGGCAGTGAGCGGTCCTCCAGGCATCCGGGTGGGATCGGGTGCCCGCCGCAGTCCGGCGGTGGTCGCAGCGTCGCCAGCGGGATGCCGGCGGGGCCGTCGGGCAGCATCAGCAACAGCACGGTGCCGGCCAACCCGACGCCGGTGAAGACGATGACGGCGATGCTCCACGGGCCCAGTGGGGTGGCACCGTGGCGTCGGGTGAGGAAGGGCCGGCCGAGCGCGACAAGCGTGATCATCAGCACCGCGGCGAAGAGGGCGGTGCTGGTCCAGCCGACCACCGCGCGTGCCCCGTCCGGTGGATCCAGCACCAGGACGGTGCCGAGTGGCACCGCTGTCGCCACCACCGTGCCGGTGCAGAGGTGCAGCACGGCGGCGCGCCGTAGTTGCCCCTCACCACACCAGAACGTGGGATCTTCGAGTGGATTGGTGAACGGTCCGGCGAGTGGCTCCGATGCCGGTGCCTGTCCCTCGGTCGGCTGGTCGGCGGGCAGTTCGGCGTCGACAGGTGCCGGCGGGTGGGGTGCCGACGATTGCGACGGGTCGGCCGGCATCACCGCCTCGTACTGGTAGGTGCGCCAGGCGACCAGGCCGAGCACGGCGATCAGGGCGAGCGGCACGGCCAGGCCGACGGCGAGCGTCCGCCCACCCTGTTGCCACCAGGTGCCGGCGAGGAACTCCCACGGCCCCGGGATGCGGTTCAGGCAGGTCTGGTCGACGCACTGCCAGGCGATGAGGTCGACCCCGACGCCGGTGAGCGCCAGCACCAGCGTTCCGGTGAGGCTGAGGCAGAACAGCCGGATCAGCCAGGCGGTGATTCCGGACCGGCTGACCAGCCGTTCGCCGGCCGGGTCGGGCGGTATCCCGGGGCGGGCGTGCAGCGCCACGTTGGCCAGGGTGAACGGCAACAGCAGCGTCCAGAGCGCGCGTTCCACGTCCCGCGCGGTCCGCGCGCCGGAGGTCAACTGCCCCCAGCTGTACGCCTCAACAGCGACCGGGTCGAACGGCGAGGCGGTGGGGGAGCGGTAGAAACCCGTGATCGGGCTGCCGGCGACCAGCCGTGGCTGGGGTGCCTCGCCGCCCGGTTCGGGCGTCAGTCCGAGGGCTTCGGCGGGCGGTGTGTTCGACACGCCGTGCACGCGTAGTTCGAGGATCCGGCCGCCCATGACAAGCCTCCTGGTGACGACTCCGTTACCCAGAGTGCTCGTTTTTGGCGTGAAGCGCCACCCCCTGAAGAGGTATTTTCGCAGGTGGAGGAGTTGGTGAGGTTAGTTGATCTCGCGTACCGGTCGGGCGGGGTTGCCGACAGCCACCACGTTGGCCGGCAGGTCCCGGGTCACCACCGCGCCCGCGCCGACGACTGTGTTCTCGCCGACGCTGACCCCGGCGAGGACTATCGCTCCGCCGCCCAGCCAGACGTTGTCGCCGATGGTGATCGGTTTGGCCGCCTCCCATTTCGCCCGGCGCGCCTCCGGCTCCACCGGGTGGGTCGGGGTGAGTAGCTGCACGTTCGGCCCGACCTGAACGTCGGCGCCGAGCGTGATCGGTGCGACGTCGAGGAAGACCGCGTGGTAGTTGACGAAGCTGCGCGGTCCGATCCGGATGTTGTAGCCGTAGTCGCAGTAGAACGGCGGGCGGATGCCTGTCTCCTCGCCGAGTTCGCCGAGCAGTTCGGCGAGCGCGGCCCGCCGGCCGTCCGGGTCGTCGACGCTGCTGGTGTTGACCCGCTCCATCAGCCGCAGCGCCCGGAGGTGGTCGGCGATGAGTTCCGGGTCGTCGGCGAGATACGGCTCTCCGGCCAGCATGCGGCTCTTCATGGACGTCATTTATCGATCATGCCGTAAATGAGTCGGTGTGCGGACTTTCCGTGCTGTTCCCTTGACTCTCCATTGCATACTCAGTATGCATAGACGACAGCTGTCGATGAATCCCTCGTCGACAGAGACGCTCCACGAAGGAGGATCAGTTGCCACGAAAGAGCAAACTGACCGCCGGTGGACTCGCGGTGGGACTGCTGCTCGGCACGCCAGCCGTCGCCGCAGCCGCACCGCACCGACCCACCACGCCGCCGTCCGCCCAGCTCGCCGCGGCCAGTGACGCCGCTCGCCCGGCGCAGAGCGGCAAGCCGACCACCGTCACACTGCTCACCGGTGACCGGGTCACCGTCAGCGCCTCCGGCGCGACGAGCGTCCAGCCGGCGCACGGACGTGCCGACGTCACCTTCCTCACCCAGCGGGAGCGGGACCACCTCTGGGTGGTGCCGCAGGACGCTCTCCCGCTGATCCGGGACGGACGGGTCGATCGCCGGCTCTTCGACGTGACCGGCCTGATCGCCGCCGGCTACGACGACGCCCGCCGGGACGACCTGCCTCTGATCATGACGTACCGGGCCGACGCGGCACGGCGTACCACCGCCCCCGAGGGGGTGACCGTCACCCGCGACCTGGCGGCCGTCGGTGGTGTCGCCGCCACCGCCGACAAGCGGCAGGCCAGCCAGGTCTGGGCCGCCGTCGCCGGCACCGGTGCCCGCGTCGACGCGGCGGGGGGTGTCGAGCGGGTCTGGCTCGACGGCAGGCGCGAACTGACGTTGGAACACAGCGTGCCGCAGATCGGCGCCCCCGCCGCCCACCAGGCCGGCTTCACCGGCCAGGGCGTACGGGTCGCGGTGCTGGACACCGGCGTCGACGCCGCGCATCCGGACCTGACCGGGCGGGTCGCCGAAGCCGAGAACTTCACCGAGGAGGAGGCTGCGGGCGACATCGTCGGGCACGGCACCCACGTCGCGTCGATCATCGCCGGCAGCGGCGCCGCCTCCGACGGCCGGTACCGCGGCGTGGCACCGGACGCGACGCTGCTCTCCGGCAAGGTCTGCGAGGAGTACGGCTGCACCGAGTCGGCGATCCTGGCCGGCATGCAGTGGGCCGCCGTCGACCAGCAGGCCGACGTGATCAACCTGAGCCTCGGCGGATACGACACCGCGGAGATCGATCCGCTGGAAGAAGCGGTGAACACGCTCACCGAGCAGACCGGTGCGCTCTTCGTGATCTCGGCGGGCAACAGCGGCCGGGCCGGCACGGTCGGCTCGCCGGCCAGCGCGGACGCGGCGCTCGCCGTCGGCGCGGTCGACCGGGACGACGAACTCGCCTTCTTCTCCAGCCAGGGCCCACGTAACGGTGACGACGGGCTCAAGCCCGACATCACCGCCCCCGGCGTGGACATCGTCGCCGCCAAGGGGCAGGGCACCGAGCTCGGCGAGCCGGTGGGGGAGCAGTACGTCACGCTCTCCGGCACCTCGATGTCCGCGCCGCACGTCGCCGGCTCGGCGGCGTTGCTCGCCCAGCAGCGCGGCGACGCCACGCCGGCCCAACTCAAGGCCCTGCTCATGGGCTCGGCCCGGCCCCATCCGGAGCTGACCGCGTACCAGCAGGGGGCCGGCCGGGTCGACGTGGCCCGGGCCATCACCCAGTCACTGATCAGCGAGCCGGCCAGCGTCTCCTTCGGTCGTGCCTTCTGGCCGCACGATGACGACGAGCCCATCGTCCGCGAGCTGAGCTGGCGCAACACCGGGTCGGCACCGCTCACCCTCGACCTCACCGTGGAGGCCACCGGCCCCGATGGGGTGGCCGCACCGGCGGAGATGTTCTCGCTGAGCACCTCGCGGGTGGTGGTCCCGCCCGGTGGCACCGCGTCGGCCACCGTCACCGCCGACACCACTGTCGACACCCCGGACGGTCACTACACCGGCCGGGTCGTCGCCCGCGCCGGCGACGCCGTGGTGAACACCCCCGTGGCCGTGCACAAGGAGGTGGAGAGCTACACGCTCACCGTGCGCCATCTGGACCGTGCCGGTGCCGCGTCGTCCGACCACGCCACCTTCCTGGTCAGCCTGGCCGACCTGAGCGACTTCATGGCGTACGACCCGGACGGCACCGCCGAGGTACGGGTGCCCAAGGGGCGGTACGGCCTGGCCAGCTTCGTGATCGAGGCAGAGGGCGAGGTCCAGACGCTCGTGGTCCAGCCGGAGCTGGAGGTGACTGGAGACGCCGAGGTCACGGTCGACGCGCGCAAGACAGGGGCGGTGCGGATGACGGTGCCGGACCAGTCGGCGAAGCGGGCGATGGTCGCTGTCGACGCGGCCTTCACCGTCGACGAGGGCGCCTCCCTCTTCGGTGTGGTGGGCGGCGACGCCGACGCCGTCCACACCGGGCAGATCGGTCGGCCGACAGCGGCTGAGCACTTCTTCGTCACGGTGAACACCCAGTTCGCCGATCGGGAGGTGAAGCACAGCCCGTACTTCTACGCGCTCGCCGAGCGCATCGAGGGCCGGATGCCGACCGGTTTCACCAAGCACTACCGCAGCCGTGACCTGGCCACCATCCGGCAGACGTTCCAGAGCGGCCCGGAGGGCACGTCCACCGAGCGGCTGGCCTTCCCCGTCTTCGAACCCGACCTGGGCGGCTGGGCGGCCGTGGTGCGCGGCACCACACCGGCGCAGCGGGTCGAGTACTACAACACCGGGAAGGTGCACTACAGCACCGAGCTGTGGATCGGCACGCCGACCGAGCAGCCGTGGCTCGACCCGGTGGCCCTGCTGTGGGACGACACTCGCGGGTACCGCGCCGGCCGCGACTACCGGGACACCTGGAACGGTGCGCCCTACGGGCCGTTCTTCCCTGCACCTGACTGGCCCGGTCAGGGACTCACCCGCCAGGGCGACCTGATCCTGCTCAGCCTGCCGATGCACAGTGACGCCCAGGGGCACACCGGTGCGTCGATAGTCGACACGGGGCGGACGGCCCTGTACCGCAACGGCAAGCTGGTCGACGAGAGCGAGTACCCGGGCGACGGGTACTTCGAGGTGCCTGCCGGAGCGGCCAACTACCGGTTGGAGACGTCGGCGAAGCGCAGCTTCACCGATCTCAGCACGGAGATTGCCACCGCGTGGACGTTCCGGTCCCGGCACGTGCGGGGTGACGAGTTCGTGCCGCTGCCCGCCTCGGTGATCAGGTTCACGCCGAAGCTGGACGCGCAGCACTCCGCGCCGGCCGGCCGGTCCTTCGTGATCCCGGTGACGGTGGAGCGTCAGCCCGGCGCTCCGGCGGCGAGGACCGCCTCGCTGACCGTGGAAGTCTCGTACGACGGTGGGCGGAACTGGCAGCGGGCCAAGGTGAAGAAGAGCGGCGGCGGCTGGCAGGCCACCGTGCAGCACCCGCGCGGCACCGGCCACGTGTCGCTGCGGGCCAGCGCCGAGGACACCGCCGGCAACACGGTGACCCAGCGGACCATCCAGGCGTACCGCCTGCGCTGAGCCGCGCGGCCCGGTAGCCACCAGCGGCCGCCGGTAGCCGATCGGTGTTAAAAGGGGCCCCCTGCTATACGCGAGGCGTTAGCAGGGGGCCCCTCCTTGCACCCTCAGTCGTTGGCGTGCAGGGCGGCGTTCAGCTCGATGCCGCGGCCGGTGCGGGGCCGGGCCTCCAGCGCGCCGTTCACCGAGTTGCGCCAGAAGAGCAGGCCGTCGACGCCGGACAACTCGCGCGCCTTGACCACCCGGCCGTCCGGCAGGCTGATCTTCGAGGCGGCGGTGATGTAGCAGCCCGCCTCGACCACGCAGTCGTCGCCGAGGGAGATGCCGACTCCGGCGTTCGCCCCGATCAGGCTGCGCTCACCGATGCGGATCTTGTCGGTGCCGCCGCCGGAGAGGGTGCCCATGATGGAGGCGCCGCCGCCGATGTCCGAGCCGTCGCCGACCACCACGCCCTGCACGATCCGGCCCTCGACCATGGAGGTGCCGAGCGTGCCGGCGTTGAAGTTGACGAAACCCTCGTGCATGACCGTGGTGCCGGTGGCCAGGTGCGCGCCGAGGCGGACCCGGTCGGCGTCGGCGATCCGCACCCCGGCAGGCACCACGTAGTCGGTCATCCGGGGGAACTTGTCCACCCCGTACACGGCCAGGTGGCGGCCGGCGGCCCGCTCGATGACGCGCAGCTCGTCCACCCGCTCCGGCGGGCACGGTCCGGCGGAGGTCCAGGCCACGTTGGCCAGCTTGCCGAAGATGCCGTCGAGGTTGAGCTCGTTGGGTCGGACCAGGCGGTGGGAGAGCAGGTGCAACCGCAGGTACGCGTCGGCCGCGTCCTTGATCGGGTCCGCCAACGAGCCGATCACGGTGACCACCGCGACGGTACGCAGACCCGGCAGCGCCAGGTCGCCGACCGCGCCCGGCGGCAGGTCCAGCACGTCGGCCTCGTCCTCGCCGGGCACCAGCGGCAGCTCGCCCAGACCCAGCTTGCCGGTCGGGTACCAGGTGTCGAGGATCTGGTCGTCGGCGGCGACGGTGGCCAGGCCGATGCCCCACGCGGATTGTGTGGACGTCACGTGCTCACTCCTCGTTCCGTGCTGTTGCTGACTGTTGCTCGCGACTGCGGGGCTCGCCAGCTCACTCCTCGCGCTTCGCGGATGGTGTGCCGGCGGGCGCGCGTCTGACGGCTGCCGGTTGTGACGGTACCGTGCGGACCATGGAGAACCCGCTTACCCCCGAGGTCCTCGCCGATCCGGTGGCGTTGACCCGTGCGCTGGTCGACATCGAGTCCGTGTCCCTCAACGAGAAGGCCATCGCCGACTGCGTCGAGGAGGTCCTGCGGACGGTGCCGCACCTGAGCACCTTCCGGCACGGCAACACGGTGATGGCCCGCACCGACCTCGGCCGGGCGTCCCGGGTGGTGCTGGCCGGGCACCTGGACACGGTCCCCCTGAACAACAACTTCCCGTCGTCCATGCGCGGCGATCTGATGTACGGCTGTGGCACCTCGGACATGAAGTCCGGCGTGGCCTTCGCGCTGCATCTCGCGACCACCCTGCCCGACCCCCGCTACGACGTGACGTACTTCTTCTACGAGGCAGAGGAGATCGAGTCCCGCTACAACGGCCTGTTCCTGGTGGCCGAGGCACATCCCGAGTGGTTGGCGGCCGACTTCGCGCTGCTGCTGGAGCCGACGTACGGGATCGTGGAGGCGGGCTGCCAGGGCACCATGCGCGCCACGGTGGTCAGCACCGGGATCCGGGCCCACTCGGCCCGATCGTGGCACGGGGTCAACGCGATACACGGGGCCGGTGAGCTGCTCCGACGGCTCTCGGAGTACCAGGCGCGGCGGGTCACCATCGACGGATGCGACTACCGCGAAGGGATGAACGCGGTGCGGATCTCCGGCGGCGTGGCCGGGAACGTGGTGCCGGACCGGTGCGAGATCGAGGTCAACTACCGGTTCGCCCCGGACCGTACGCCGGCCGAGGCCGAGGCGCACCTGCGCGAGGTCTTCGCGGGCTACGAGCTGACGGTGACCGACTACGCCGCCGGGGCACTGCCCGGCCTGGAGGCCCCACCCGCGCGAGAGTTTTTGGCGGCGGTGGGCACGGTGCCGATCGGCAAGCTGGGCTGGACCGACGTGGCCCGGTTCGCGGCGATGGGGATCCCGGCGCTGAACTTCGGCCCGGGCGACCCCAACCTGGCCCACCACCCGGACGAGCACGTCGAGATCGGCAAGATCCGCGACGGCGCCGCCACCCTGCACCGCTGGCTGTCTCCCGCCTGAGCGCTCCGGCTCCGGCCGGCCCGCCGCCGCGGGGAGACCGTCCCGGGTCAGACGGCGGTCAGGCGGGTCTCGGTGGCAGTGATCTCGGCGGCCGGCTCCGGCTCGGTCTCGTCGAGCAGCCGGGCGCGGCGGCGCTCGGCCACCACATCACGGATACGCCGCTGCATCTGTCGTCGGATCCGGATCCGTTCGTTGCTGTTGTTGATCACGCTGTCTCCTCCCCCGAAGCCCGCGTGCCGGGGCATACCCGGTATGTGAATAGTAAGACGTACGGGAAAGCGATTTGGTTGCACAAGATCACGAAGTGTTTGCCAAGTTCCTCGTCACGGCTCCACTACGGTTGCTTCCATGAGCCAGAGCAACCGTGAACCAGGGCGGGAGCGGCATCGAGGTGCCGTCACCCTGCGTCGTCAGGCGGCCACCACCAGCACCGCCGACCAGGGTCTGCTCGACTCGCGGGCGCGGGCCGACTGGAAGACCAAGGACTCCTGGCGCGCGTTGCGCATCCTGTCGGAGTTCGTCGAGGGCTTCGACACTCTGGCCGACCTGCCGCCGGCGGTGAGCGTCTTCGGTTCCGCCCGGAGCAAGCCGGACAGCCCCGAGTGCCAGCTCGCCGAGGCGGTGGGCGCCGCCCTGGCCCGCGCCGGGTACGCGGTGATCACCGGTGGCGGCCCCGGGGTGATGGAGGCGGCCAACCGGGGGGCGAGCGAAGCCGGCGGGCTCTCCGTCGGACTCGGTATCGAGCTGCCCTTCGAGCAGGGCATCAACGACTGGGTCGATCTGGCGATCGACTTCCGCTACTTCTTCGCCCGCAAGACCATGTTCGTCAAGTACGCCCAGGCGTTCGTCGTGCTCCCCGGCGGCTTCGGCACCCTGGACGAGCTTTTCGAGGCGCTCACCCTGGTGCAGACCGGCAAGGTCACCCGGTTCCCGGTGGTGCTGATGGGTACCGCCTACTGGCAGGGCCTGCTCGACTGGCTGCGGGACACCATGGCCGCGGAGGGGAAGATCGGGCCGGTCGACCTGGATCTGATCTGCGTCACCGACGACGTGGCCGCAGCGGTCCGGCACATCGTGGAGGCCGAGGCCGCGCTCAGTTCCGAGCAGGAGGCGGTACGCGCGGACGCCGTCGCCCGGACCGCCGCTGACCAGCAGGCCGCAGCCGGCGAAGCAGAGCGCTAGGAGATGGCGGCGATCTGTGTGTTCTGCGCCTCCTCCCGGACGCTGGACCAGCGCTGGTTGGACCTCGCGACGGCCACCGGCGTGGAGTTGGCCCGCCGCGGCCACACGCTTGTCAGTGGTGGCGGCTGCGTCGGCATGATGGGCGCGCTGGTCGAGGGCGCACGCTCGGCCGGCGGGCGGACCATCGGCGTGATCCCGCAGGCGTTGGTCGACCTGGAGGTGGCCGACCTGGCCTCCGACGAGCTGGTGATCACGGATTCGATGGCGAGTCGGAAGATCCTGATGGTCGAGAAGTCGGACGCCTTCCTCACCCTGCCCGGCGGGCTCGGCACGCTCGACGAACTTTTCGAGGTCTGGACCACCGCCACCCTGGCCCTGCACGACAAGCCGATGGTGCTGGTGGACACGGACGGCTTCTACCGCCCCCTGGTCGACTGGCTGCGCAACCTGACCGACCAGAACTTCCTCAAGCCCGCCGGCTTCGACCTCCTCCGCATCGCCGACACCCTCCCCGCCGCCCTAAACCTCCTCGAATCCCACCTCCCCTAACTC
>NZ_POTX01000188.1 GCF_003236305.1 Micromonospora endophytica
GATCCAGGTCCAGACGCACCAGGCCAGCCAGGTCAGGGAGACCAGCGCCGCCAGGGTGCGCAGCCGCAGTGCGCTGAGCAGCAACACCACTGCGAGCACGGCCAACCACGGTCCGAAACCTTTCACCACGGCCTCCCCGGATGTCCCTCGACGCGGTGGCGCCCGGCGGGGCGGCCAGGAATCATGGTGACACGCGTGTCCCGCCCGGGTGGACTGCCGCCGAGTAGCGTGCCGGGTGACGCCGAGCCCCACCGAACTGACGGGATGGAAACATTAACCCCATGAGAGCCCGGGTACTGGTGGTCGACGACGACCCCGCGCTCGCCGAGATGCTCGGCATCGTCCTGCGCAGCGAAGGTTTCATGCCGTCCTTCGTGGCGGACGGGGAACGGGCCCTGGCCGCGTTCCGCGACAACCGGCCCGACATCGTCCTGCTCGACCTCATGTTGCCCGGAATGAGCGGTATCGACGTGGCGCGGGCGATCCGGGCCGAGTCGGGCGTGCCGATCGTCATGCTGACCGCCAAGAGTGACACTGTCGACGTCGTGCTCGGCCTGGAGTCGGGAGCCGACGACTACGTGGTCAAGCCGTTCAAGCCCAAGGAGTTGGTGGCCCGGATGCGGGCCCGGTTGCGGCGGGGCGAGGACGCGGCGCCGGAGATGCTCACCATCGGCCCGCCCGGCAACCAGATCTCCATCGACGTGCCGGCGCACACCGTCAGCCGCAACGGCGAGGAGGTGAAGCTGACCCCGTTGGAGTTCGACCTGCTGGTCGCGCTGGCCCGCAAGCCCCGTCAGGTCTTCACCCGGGAGGTGCTGCTGGAACAGGTCTGGGGGTACCGGCACGCGGCGGACACCCGGCTGGTCAACGTGCACGTGCAGCGGCTTCGTGCCAAGATCGAGCCGGACCCGGAGCGACCGGAAATCATCCTCACCGTGCGGGGCGTGGGCTACAAGGCGGGTACGGGATAGCCTGGTCGCACTGTGACCACCTCCCCGATTCCGGATCATGACAGCACGTCCCACCGGCGCGGCGCCGGGTGGGAGCTGTGGCGTGGGCTGAGCAGTCGGGCTGCCCGGCTCTTCGCCGGGTTGCACCAGACCTGGCGGCGCTCGTTGCAGGTGCGTGTGGTGACGATCACGCTCGTGGTGTCGAGTCTGCTTGTCGGTGGGTTCGCGTACCTGATCGCTGACAAGATCACCAGCATTCTGCTGGACAACGCCAAGACCGATGTCCGGGCCCGCCTGACCAGCGGCGCGGAGTACGCGGCGAAGCAGTTCAGTCTCTACAGCCAGCCGCAGGAGGCCCAGCTCCAGGAGACCATCGACGGCACGGTCAACTATCTGGCCGGGGGCGACCCGCAACAGACGAGCGGGGTGGTGGTGGCGCTCACCGCCGACGGCGCCGGCGAGATGATCGAGCGCCGCAGCTCACCCTCGGTGGATTTCCAGCCGTTGATCAGCCCGGAGCTGCGAGCCGCGGTGGCCGGCGGGAACGTGGCCAACCAGATCCGCACCGGCCGGCTCACCGGCGACCGGGACGTCACGTACCTGGTGTACGGCTCGCCGGTGCCGACCCGGTTCGGTCAGGTGGAGCTCTACTACTTCGTACCGCTGACCTTGCAGGCCACCACGGCCAGCCAGGCGCGGGCCACCGTGGTGGCCACCGGGGTCGCCCTGGTGCTGCTGCTCGGTCTGCTCGCCGCGCTGGTGACCCGCCTGGTGGTGACCCCCGTCCGGGTGGCGGCCCGGACCGCCCAGCGGCTCTCGGCCGGACTGCTGGACCAGCGGATGGCGGTCAACGGCGAGGACGACCTCGCCCTGCTCGCCGCCTCGTTCAACCAGATGGCCACCAACCTGCAACGGCAGATCCTCCGCCTGGAGGAGATGTCCCGGTTGCAGCGCCGGTTCACCTCGGACGTCTCGCACGAGCTGCGGACCCCGCTGACCACGGTACGGATGGCGGCCGACCTGATCTTCGCCGAGCGCGACGAGTTCGACCCGGCGGTGGCGCGCAGCGCCGAGTTGCTCCAGGCCGAGCTGGACCGGTTCGAGGAACTACTCACCGACCTGCTGGAGATCAGCCGGTTCGACGCGGGTTTCGCGGTGCTCGACGCCGAGCCGACCGACCTGGTGCCGGTGGTGCACCGGGTGGTGGACCGGCTCGCCGGGCTGGCCGAGCGGGTCGGAGTCCCTGTCGAGCTGGACGTCCCCGTCGCCCCGGTGATCGCCGAGATCGATCCGCGGCGGGTCGAGCGGGTGTTGCGCAACCTGGTCGGCAACGCCGTCGAGCACGGCGAGGGTCGGCCGGTGCGGATCACCCTGGGCATGGACGAGACCGCCGTGGCGATCACCGTTCGCGACCATGGTGTGGGGCTCAAACCAGGCGAGGAGAAGCTGGTCTTCAACCGGTTCTGGCGGGCCGACCCGTCGCGGGCCCGGCAGACCGGCGGGACCGGGCTGGGGCTGTCGATCAGCGTCGAGGACGCCCGGCTGCACGGTGGTTGGCTGGAGGCATGGGGTGCGCCGGGGCAGGGTGCCCAGTTCCGGCTCACGTTGCCGGCGCGGGCCGGTGACCGGCTTACCACCTCGCCGCTGCGGCTGGTGCCGGCGGACGCGACACCGCCGCTCGCTGGGGTGGCCGGCAGCGGGCCGCTGGCCATCGGACCGGGCCCGGGTGGCGCGTTCGCGATCACCCCGGCGCAGGCTGGCCCGGAGCGGCACGCGGGGGTGGGTTCGTGAGGCGACGCCTGCTCGTCGGTCTGCTCGGCGGCGTGCTGGTGCTGACCGGCTGCGGCATTCCCGACCGCACCGAGGTGCAGACCGAGCAGCGGGGGCCGGCGGCGGAGACCAGTTGGTCGTTGGGGCGGGGCAGTGAGCCGCCGACCCGGACGGCCAGCGGCAGTGACGCCGAGGCGTTCGTGCGAAACTTCCTGGCCGCGGCGGCGGGCGAGCCGGATCGGGCGTACGACCGGGTGAAGCAGTTCATCGCACCGCCGGACCGCCCCGGCCTTCAGGAGAAACAGGGCAGCGAGGTGGCGCTGTCGGTGGTGCGCCTGGCCGAAGATCCGGTGATCGCGCCCGACGTCGACAGCATGAAGGTCACCATCACGGTGCAGCAGATCGGGCTGCTGCGCGCCAACGGCATCCTGGTGCCACCGCTGTCCACCGAGACGACGTACGAGTTCCGGCTGATCAACGCCGGGCCGGCGGGGCAGGACGACGCCGGCTTCTATGTCAGCGCCCCGCCGAACCTGCTGCTGCTCAGCGACGAGGCGCTGCGCCAGTACTACCAGGCCAAGTCGATCTACTTCTGGAACTCCGAACGCACCCGCCTGGTGCCGGACCAGCGCTACCTCTCGCTTTCGGTGCCGGCGGAGCGCCGGGTCAGCGAGGTGGTCCGGTGGCTGACCGCGGGCCCGTCGGAGTGGCTGCGGATCGGGGTCTCCGGCCTGCCCGACCGTACCGAGATGATCAACAATGCCACCGGCTCGGCCGATCGGTGGGAGGTCAACCTCGACATGCCCGGTGCCGACGACGAGCGGCTGGATCAACTCGCCACCCAGCTCGCCTGGTCCCTGGAGGACCTGGACGGCACCCTGGAAATCAAGATCCTCAACCAGCCCCGCAGGCTCGTCGACCTCAGCGAGCAGCGGTCGGCGAACGACCCGTACCACTCCGACGAGACCGCGCGGCGGTTCTGCGTCTACGAGGGGGCGATCCACGCCCTCGTCGTCGGCAACGAGCTGCCCGGCACGGTCCCGGTGGCCGCCGAGGCGAACCACGACGTGGTCTCCGCGGCGCTGCGCCGCGCGGGCGGGGACGTCCTGGCCGCGCTGGTGGTCGCCGAGGAGAACGGACGCCAGCGGCTCGCCGTCGGGCGCGGTCAGGAGGTGGTGGAGAACTTCGCCACCAGCGAGTCCGCGTACGCGAGCATCGGCCGGCCGGTCTGGGTCCGGACCGACACCGGCCAGCCGGCCGGGTTCGTGGTCGTCGACGGTGGCCTCTACCGCTTCGACGGCCAGGCGGTGCTGCGGCCGGTGCCGCTCGGGCTGCCCGGCCGGATCAGCACGGTGGCGGCCGCCCTGGACGGGCACCGGATCGCTGTGGTGGTCGACGGCACGCTGCACGTCGCCGCGATCGGCTGGGAGGGTGGGGTGCCCACCGTCGGCCCGGCTCGCCGGCTGGTCCTCTCCCTGGTCAACCCGACCGCGGTGGACTGGGCGGGGGAGACCCGGCTGGTGGTGGCCGGCTCGGCCGGTCGCCCGGCGATCTACGACGTCAGCGTCGACGGGGCGTTGGAGACCCGGCTGCGGGAAGACACCGGTGCCGCAGCCACCCAGCTGAGTGCGGTGCCCGCGCCACTCGCGTCGCTCGCCGGTTCGTTCATGTACGAGGCCAACGGCGTCATCTACCGCAGCAACCCCTTCCAGCGGCTGGGGCGGGAACACGTCCAGGACGCCGCGTCGCCACCGGCGGGAGCGCGTGCCAGCTATCCCACCGCCCCCTTCTTCCTCTACTGAGCACATGCGGGGCGGGATCTGGGCGGATCTGACCGACCTGGTGCTGCCCGCCGACTGCGCCGGGTGCCGGGCCCGCCGACCGGGGTTGCGGCACGGGATGTGCCCGGAGTGCGTACAGACGCTGCGGGCGCTGCGTCCCGGACCGGTACGGCCGGTGCCGGCCCCGGCGGGGCTGCCACCCTGTCACGCGCTGGGCGTCTACGGCGGGCCGTTGCGGGAGGCGCTGCTGGCGTACAAGGAGCACGGCCGGCACGCCCTGGCCCGGCCGCTGGGCGAGTTGCTGGCCGAGGTGGTGGCGGCGGCGGTCGATGCGGCGCACGACCGCACCGACCGGCGCGGGGCGCGACCGGTGCTGCTGGTGCCGGTGCCGGACACTCCGGCAGCGGCCCGGGCCCGTTACGGCGACCACCTGAACCGGATGGCCCGGCACTGCGCCCGTCGACTGCGCGCGGCCGGATGGCCGGTGCGGGTGCACCGGCCGGTCCGCGCCGCACCCCGGCCGGACTCGGTGACGCTGGACAGCGCCGGCCGGGCCGCGGCGGCCGGTTCCGCGTTCCGGATCCGACCGGGCAGCGGTCCCGCGCCGCCCGGCGCGACAGTGGTGCTGCTCGACGACATCGTCACCACCGGGGCCACCCTGGCGGCGATCAGTGCGGTGCTGACCGCCCAGGGACTCGCGCCGTCGGCCGCTGCGGTGCTGGCCGCGACACAGAAAAGGCACAGGCGGTGACTCATTGTGTTTCCGTTTCACCCCTTCGTGTATGAGCTGTGGAAATTACTCGGCGGTATTCGCGACTGGGGGTGACTGTCGGGCGAACAGGAGTTAGCGTTTGCCTGTCGGGGGTAGGAAGCTCAACCCACCACCCCCGGCGGTGAGAGGAGGCGTAGCCGTATCAACCGGTCGACGCCGAGCGGGACCCCTCCCCGGGCGCATGACCGGATTTCTCGGATCAAAGACCGTCCGAACGAGGAGGTCACGTGGACATCGTGGTCAAGGGCCGTAACGTCGAAGTGCCGGACCATTTCCGGGTGCACGTCGCAGACAAGCTCGCAAAGATCGAACGTTATGACCACAAGCTAATCCGTGCCGATGTCGAACTGTTCCATGAGCGCAATCCGCGCCAGGCCGACCACTGCCAGCGGGTGGAGATCACCTGCTACTCCCGGGGCCCGGTGATCCGGGCGGAGGCCTGCACCAACGACTTCTACAGCGCGCTGGACGCGGCGATCGCCAAGCTCGACGCCCGGCTGCGCCGCGCCGCCGACCGGCGTCGCATCCACCGCGGCCGGCACGCGCCGCTGTCGGTCGCCGCCGCCACCGCCGGCCTGCCGGTGACGGACCTGCCCGTCCTGGCCGCGCCGACAGGTACCGCCACCGCGGTCGCCGAACGGCCTGAGGATGACGAGTACGACGAGCACGACGACCAGCCGTGGCACATCGCCCGGGAGAAGGTCCACCCGGCCGAGCCGATGACCGTAGACGACGCGCTGTTCCAGATGGAACTCGTCGGCCACGACTTCTATCTGTTCCAGGACAAGGAGTCCGGTCGGCCGAGCGTGGTCTACCGGCGGCACGCCTACGACTACGGCATCATCTCGTTGGCCATCTGACCCGGTGACGCCGGCTCGGGGCGGCAGGTCCGACCCGAGCCGGCCAGCTGGCCGTCAGTCCGTCAAATCGCCCGGCAGCAGCCCGAAGACGGTGGAGTCGGCGCGGGTCCCGACGGCACCGGGTAACCGCCCGCGTAACAGCCCCTCGTAGCGGAAACCGGCCCGTTCCAGCACCCGCTGCGAGGCGACGTTCTCCGGCAGGGTGCCGGCCCAGAGTCGGGCCAGCCCGACGTGTGCGAAACCCCAGCCGGCGAGGAGCCGTACCGTGCGGGTGGCGTAACCACGCCCGCGCCACTGCGGGGACAGGCTGTAGCCGATCATCGCCTGGTTGGCCGGCTGGTCGAGGATCACCGCGCAGTTTCCGGCGACGGCCCCCGACGTCGCGTCCAGGATGGCCATCGGGGCGAGCTTGCCGACCAGCCACTGGCCCTGCGCCTCCTGGCAGTACCGTGCCATCGCCTCGCGGGTGGGTGGCTCCGGCGGCACCCGGCTCGCCACCACCTCCGCGTCGCTGTGCAGGCGGAACATCTCGTCGGCGTCGGCGGGACCGAGTGCGCGCAGCACGACCACGCCGTCGGTCAGCCGTCCTTCGGGCAGATCAGGCAGCAGACGCGGGGTCGCTCCGGGCGGATCGTCGGCGAGGCGTACCCACACCGTCAGGTCCCGCCGACCGCCGCCGCGCACCGGGCTGGCGGCCCGGCGTACCCCCTCGGGCCGGAACCCGGCGGCCAGCGCCACCCGCTGACTGGCCGCGTTGTCGACGCTGGTGAGCAGCTCCAGCCGGGCGGTGCCGGTGGCGAAGGCGTGACCGGCCAGCGCCCGGGTGGCGGCCGTGGCCACGCCCCGGCCGCGGGCCCACGGCGCCACCCAGTAACCGATCTCGGCCTGGCTCCGCGGCGCCACCAGGTTGCTCAGCCCCACGGTGCCGAGCAGCCGGTCGGTGTCCGGGTCGGCGATGGCGTACGCGGCTCCGCCGCCGGCGAAGGTCGCCGGCGCACCCTCCGCGACCCACCAGCGGGCGTCGGCCTCGGTGTACGGGTGGGGCAGGCCGTCCATGAACCGCTGGGTGAGCGGGTCGGCGCAGCCGGCGGTGATGTCGGCGACATCGGTCGGCCGGAACAGCCGCAGGCGTACGCCCGGGCCCTCGATGGTTGCCGGGTTCACGCCGTCACCTTCCGGGTCAGGTCCTCGGCGAGCAGCGCACCGACCCAGGCGTCGACCCGCCGACCCCGGTGGTGCAGCGCGCCCCGGGCGGTGCCCTCGATGAGGAAACCGGCCTTCTCGGCGGCCCGGCGGGAGGCGGTGTTGCCGACGTGCGACCGCCACTCGACGCGGGCCAGCCCGAGCGTGGTGAAGCCCCAGGCGGTCAAGGCGGCGAGCGCGGCCGGCAGGTAGCCCCGGCCGCGGGCGTGCGGTGCGGTCATGAAGCCGACGTCGGCCAGCAGCGGGTCGTTGGGTGACAGTCGCAGATCGATCGAGCCGACGTAGTGGTCCTGGTCGTCGGCGATCGCGTAGCTGGCGGTGGTGCCGGCGGCCCAGCCGTCCGGGCACAGGCTCAGGAACGCCTCGGCCGCCGACCTGTCGTACTGCTCCGGGATGGTGGTCCAGCGCAAGGTGTCCGGGTCCTGGCAGGTGGTGACGACGGCGTCGAGATCGCGCTCCTCCAGCGGGCGTAGCCGCAGCTCGTGGTCTTCGGCGGTGGCGAAGAGGATGGGCTGCGGCCGGCCGAAGACGGCCGCCCGGCGGGCTTCGAGCGTGCCCGGTCCGGCTGGGCCGGTCTCGCCGGGCGCCGGCACTTCGCCGGGCAGCAGCGAACCGAACCACTCATAGCGGCCCTGCCCCGGGTCGGCGGCGCGGAGCCGTCCCTCGACCCGGAATCCGGCCCGGAGCGCGACCAGCCGGGAGGCGTGGTTGCCCGCCTGGGCGCCCCAGACCAGTCGCCGCAGCTTCAGCTCGGCGAACGACCAGCGGGCCAGGGCGCGGGTGGCGCGTACCGCGACGCCGCGCCCGCGTGCCCACGGGGCGGTCCAGTAGCCGATTTCGGTGAGTTCGTGGTCGCGGTCGATCTGGTGCAGGCCACATCCGCCGAGTAGTTCGCCGGTGCCGGCGTGGCAGACCGCGAAGGGTGCTTCGCTGCCCTCTTCCCACCGCTGCACCCGCTTGGTGATGAAGGTCCGTGCGTGTTCCGGCAGGTACGGGCGCGGCATGGTGGTCCAGCGCTGGATGTCCGGGTCCTGGAAGGCGCGGTGCAGGTCGTCGGCGTCCTCGATGCGCCACGGGCGTAACACCAGACCGGCCTCGTTGATCTCCACAGGCTCCATCCGACCCATCGTGCCGGATCGTTCGCCCACGGCGTAACCGGAAAACCGGGGGATGAGCGGGACCGGGACGCGATATGTCGGTTTCGCGATGACCGACCCTCGCCACCAGTGACCATCTGCCCGATGAAACGCCTACGATGGTTCGAGACTGTCTAGGGGAGCGTTGATCCGTGTCGATTCTGGAAAAGGTCCTCCGCGCGGGCGAGGGGCGCATGGTGCGCCGCCTCAAGGCGATCGCCGCCGCCGTCAACTCGATCGAGGACGACTACGTCAACCTCACCGACGACGAGCTGCGGGGCATGACTGAGCAGTTCAGGGAACGGCTCGCCGACGGCGAGACCCTGGACGACCTGCTGCCCGAGGCGTTCGCGGTGTGCCGGGAGGCGGCGGCGCGGGTGCTCGGCCAGCGGCCGTACGACGTGCAGGTGATGGGCGGCGCGGCGCTGCATTTCGGCAACATCGCCGAGATGAAGACCGGTGAGGGCAAGACCCTGACCTCGGTCATGCCGGTCTATCTCAACGCGCTGTCCGGCAAGGGCGTGCACGTGGTCACGGTGAACGACTACCTGGCCCAGCGCGACGCCGCCTGGATGGGCCGGGTGCACGAGTTCCTCGGCCTGACCGTCGGCGTGGTGCTGCCCAACCGCCCGGCCACCGAGCACCGCGCGGCGTACGAGTGCGACATCACCTACGGCACCAACAACGAGTTCGGCTTCGACTACCTGCGCGACAACATGGCCTGGTCAAAGGACGAGCTGGTCCAGCGCGGCCACAACTTCGCAGTGGTCGACGAGGTCGACTCGATCCTGATCGACGAGGCCCGGACCCCGCTGATCATCTCCGGTCCGGCCGAGCACTCCGCCCGCTGGTACGGCGAGTTCGCCGCGGTGGTGGCCCGCCTCCAGTCCGGCAAGGACGGCGAGGGCGACTACGAGGTCGACTACGCCAAGCGCACCATCGCGGTGACCGAGCGCGGCGTGGCCAAGGTCGAGGACCGGCTCGGCATCGACAACCTCTACGAGTCGGTGAACACTCCGCTCGTCGGCTACCTGAACAACGCCATCAAGGCCAAGGAGCTCTACAAGCGCGACAAGGACTACATCGTCAGCGACGGCGAGGTCCTGATCGTCGACGAGTTCACCGGCCGCATCCTGCATGGCCGCCGCTACAACGAGGGCATGCACCAGGCGATCGAGGCCAAGGAGGGGGTGGAGATCAAGCAGGAGAACCAGACCCTGGCCACCATCACCCTCCAGAACTACTTCCGCCTCTACGACAAGCTCTCCGGCATGACCGGTACGGCGCAGACCGAGGCGGGCGAGTTCAACAAGGTCTACAAGGTCGGCGTGGTGACCATCCCGACCCACCGGCCGATGGTCCGGCAGGACCGGGCCGACGTCATCTACAAGACCGAGAAGGCCAAGTTCAACGCGGTGATCGAGGACATCGCCGAGCGGCACCAGGCCGGGCAGCCGGTCCTCGTCGGCACCGTCTCGGTGGAGAACTCCGAGATCCTGTCCCAGCTGCTGCGCCGCCGGGGCATCCCGCACTCGGTGCTGAACGCGAAGTTCCACGCCCGGGAGGCGGAGATCGTCGCCCAGGCCGGTCGTAAGGGCGCGGTCACGGTGGCCACCAACATGGCCGGTCGTGGCACCGACATCCTGCTCGGCGGCAACCCCGAGTTCCTCGCCGCGAGCGAGCTGCGCCAGCGCGGCCTCGACCCGGAGGAGAACGCCGAGGAGTACGACAAGGCGTTGGAGGAGGTCCTGCCGAAGTGGAAGCAGGCCTGCGACGCCGAGGCCGAGGAGGTGGGCGCCGCCGGCGGGCTCTACGTGCTCGGCACCGAGCGGCACGAGTCCCGGCGGATCGACAACCAGCTGCGCGGCCGCTCCGGCCGACAGGGTGACCCCGGTGAGTCGCGGTTCTACCTCTCCCTCCAGGACGAGCTGATGAAGCGGTTCCGCTCCGGCGCGGTCGAGGCGGTCATGGACCGGTTCAACATCCCGGAGGACGTGCCCATCGAGTCGAAGATGGTCACCCGCCAGATCAAGAGCGCCCAGGCCCAGATCGAGGGCCAGAACGCCGAGATCCGCAAGAACGTCCTCAAGTACGACGAGGTGATGAACAAGCAGCGCCAGGTGATCTACGCCGAGCGGCTGCGCGTACTCAACGGTGAGGACCTCTCCGAACAGGTCCGCAACATGATCGACGACGTGGTCGAGGCGTACGTGCGGGGGGCCACCTCCGACGGGTACGCCGAGGACTGGGACCTCGAGCAGCTCTGGACCAACCTCAAGCAGCTCTACCCGGTGGGCGTCACCATCGAGGAGCTGGAGGAGGAGGCCGGCGGGTCGCGGGGCGGCATCGACTCCGACTTCCTGGTCTCCCGGCTCAAGGACGACGCGAACGCCGCGTACGACCGCCGTGAGGAGCAGCTCGGCGCCGAGGGCACTCGTCAGTTGGAGCGGATGGTGCTGCTCCAGGTGATCGACCGCAAGTGGCGAGAGCACCTCTACGAGATGGACTACCTCCAGGAGGGCATCACGCTGCGGGCCTACGCCCAGCGTGACCCGGTGGTGGAATATCAGCGCGAGGGCTTCGCCATGTTCACCACCATGATGGACGGCATCAAGGAGGAGACGGTCGGCTTCCTCTACAACCTCGAGGTGCAGGTCAACGAGCCTGAGCCCGAGGCCGAGGAGGTGCAGCTGCTGGAGAAGCCGGTGGAGATCAAGGCCAAGGGCCTGCGCCGCGCTCCGCAGCAGCAGGGGCTCCAGTATTCCGCCCCCACCATCGACGGTGAGGCCGGCGCCGGTGGGGTCGCGGTCCAGCGCGACGACCAGCGGGCTCCGGCACTGGGCATCGGCGGTCCGGAGCCGAGCGCTCCGGCTGCGCCTGGGCGGACCGCTCCGGCGGCCCCGCAGCGGGCGGCGGGCGGCCTGCGTGGCCCCGGTGTCGCCGCCAGCACGGCCCGGCAGACGGACTCCTCGGGTCAGGCCAGCGCCAGCAACGGCCCCTCCCGCAATGCGCCGTGCCCCTGTGGCTCGGGCCGTAAGTACAAGCGTTGCCACGGTGCGCCCGGCGGCACCTCGGCCGACTGAGGCGCCCCGCACACCTGCGACATCCGACGGAGCCGTGGTCTCGGTGACCACGGCTCCGTGGTGTGTCGGCCGGGGTGTGCCGGCTCACCCCGGCTGGGTCAGAGCACGCGCAGGTCGGTGCAGAGCCAGTGGCCCCGGCGCTGTTCCAGGCGCAGCGCCATCGCCCAGCTGCGGCCGGCGGTGCCGCTGAGCACGGCGGCGGCCTCGATGGCGGTGGGCCGGGGCTCGCACACCCGCAGCCGACGCAGGTGCAGGCCGGGGCGGGGCGTGCGGCGCCGCACGGGAGCGTTGCGGGCGGTGGCGCGGGCCAGCTCGGGCAGCAACTGCGCGGAGCGGACCGGGTCGAGGTGGCGGCGGAGCTGCACCGGTGAGCGGAAGCCGTTGAAGACCTCCAGGCAGCTCGCGACGAATAGGTGGGCGACCCGGGTGGCCGCCGGGGTGGCGGTGGTCAGGGC
>NZ_POTX01000189.1 GCF_003236305.1 Micromonospora endophytica
GCGCCCCACCGTCGAGTGCGCCCCCGGCCAGTACGCCCCCGGCCTGGGACGCCCCGCCTGAGCCGGGCTCGGCGTTGCCGGTTGCGGAGCCGCAACGCTCGGTCTCCGAACTGTCGGCGTACCGGCCGTTCCGGCTTCGTCCGGTCCCGGACGAGCCGGCACCTGCCCCGCCCGCCGCGGATCCGCCCGCGCCCGGTCCGTCAAACGCTGCCCCCTATGCGGCACGTCGATCCGCGCCTGAACCGGAACCCTCCGGCGACCGCCCGCCGGAGAGCCCGGCGGCGCTGTTGCCGCAGCGCGTCCCCGCCGAGCCGGACGTGCCCGTCGTGCCGGAGCCGCCTGCCGTGGACCCACCCGCCGAAACTCCGGAACTCGCCCGGATCGCCACCCACCTGCGCCGTGACGACGAGTCCGCGCCGTTGCAGGACCGGCCCGAGGGCTTCGACGTCAACGCGATCCTCGCCGCCGTACGGGGTGTCGCGGGGGTGCACGACGCGTCCCTGCGTCGTACCCCTGCTGGTGCCCACAGCCTGCGTCTCGACCTGGCCGACGGGGCCGACGCGGCCGAGGTGAGCCGGCACGTCGCCCGCCTGCTCCAGGAACGGATGGGGCTGGCCGCCGCGCCGAGCGGCATGTCGGGTACGCCCGTCCCGCCGGTGCGCCGGCGGACCGGCGAGAACCGCGGCGCCGACGGCGACACCCGGTCCGCCGGTGAGGCCCGGCGTCCGGCGAATCGACCGGCAGGGGCTCGGGCCGAGGCCATCGCCGCCCGGACCGAAACGCCGGAGACATCGAGGCGGCGACGTCCGACGCCGCCCGCGCCCCGGGGTCGGGCGGTCGCCGAGGAGACGGGGTCGCCGGGCAACCCGGCCACCCTCGCCGCCTCCTACTCCGGTGGGCAGCTGACCACCACGGAGTCAGCGCCGTCGCGGCCGCTGAACACCGGCGGTGCGCCCGGCCCCCGGGTGGTGCTCGACCACGTCCAGGTGAGCACCTTCGGGCTCGACGCCACCGTCGAGGTCCGGCTGATCGCCGGTGAACAGAACGCGGCCGGTTACGCCACCGGCCCCGCCGTGGACGGGTACGTGCTGCGGCTCTGCGCGGTGGCCGCCGCCGCCGCTATCGACGAGTTGCTGCGCGGCACCGCCGCCATCGCGGACCGGGGCCGCTGCTTCGTGGAACACGCCGCCGTGGTGCCCTTCGGCAACTGCGAGGTGGCCACCGTCGTGGTGCTGCTGGTCTGCGACGGCTGGGTCGAGCAAATCGCCGGTTCCGCTCTCGTGGCCGGTGACCCTCGGCAGGCAGTGGTGCGTGCCACCCTGGCCGCGGTGAACCGGCGGCTGGAGGCGTTGCTGGCCTGAGTCGGTGCCCGGCGGATCGAGCCGCGATCCAGGCAGACTGGACCGGTGAAGCCTGCCACCCTTCTACCGGACCGACTGCTGCCTGCCCACTCGGTTCCGCCGCCGTGGCCGGGCCGCGAGGTACGCCTCGACGGCCTGCTCACCTACGTCCGGGAGACCCCGGCCACGAGACCCGACGCGGAACCAGCGCTCTACGTGCACGGCCTGGGTGGCTCGTCGCAGAACTGGACCGACCTGGCCGGTCTGCTCGCTGACCGGTTGGACGGCCAGGCGATCGACCTGCCGGGATTCGGCCGCAGCGAGCCGGGCCAGCGCTACACCGTGCCGGTCTTCGCGCAGCGGGTGATCCGTTGGATCGAGCACTCCGACCGGGGGCCGGTGCACCTGTTCGGCAACTCGCTGGGCGGGGCGATCTCGGTGCGGGTGGCGGCCCTGCGGCCGGACCTGGTGCGGACGTTGACCCTGGTCTCACCGGCCCTGCCGTTCCTCGACTTCCGCCGGTCGTTGCAGGGCCGGATGCTGCCCCTGCTGGCGATCCCCCGGGGCGAACGACTCGCCGCCTGGCGGCTGGCCCAACTGGCGCCGGAGGTGATGGCCCAGCAGGCGATGGAGGCGTGTGTGGCCGACCTCACCCGGATCAGCGACCAACGCCGGCGGGAGGCGCTGGAGGAGATCCGGGTGCGCTACGAGGCCGAGCACTACGCCGCGGCCTACGTCCGGACGTTCCGCGGCCTGGTCTCCAGCTTTTTGCGGTCGTACCTGCCGGGTTCGGAATCGCTGTGGCGGATGGCGGCCACCGTGCGGGCGCCCACGCTTGTCGTCGGTGGCCGGCAGGACCGGCTGGTCGACGTACGGGTGGCACCGCAAACCGCACGGGTGATCCCGGACAGCCGCCTGTTGATGCTGGACGGCGTCGGTCACGTGGCGCAGTTGGAGGTGCCGCGCCTGGTGGCCCGGGCCGTGGTCGGTTTGCTCACCGAGACGGGGGACGGTGCTCACCGGACCGACCTGGCAGGATGAGCCGAGTGTCGCTTCCCCGTAGCCATCGCCGGCAGCCCGGCCGGCATGTCCGTCCGACGAGTCCAACGGTGGCGGGTGGGAGTGGCACAGCCGGCCGGACGCCCCGGCGGCGCGCCGGGGTCACGGCCCGGACGGTAGGAGTGCTGGCGGCGGTCGGTGCGGCGGTGACCCTGGTCGCCGGTGGGGCCGGATGGCTGCCCGGCATGGCTGGTGCCGGCGTGCCTGACCCGTCGGCGACCCAGGCGATGCTCGTCGTGCCGCCGCCGCTGCTGGCGCCGTCGCCCTCGGCCAGCCCATCGCCTTCGGCCAGCCCGTCGCCGGTGCTGCGGGAGCCCGGTCCGGTGCCGTCGGCCGGGCGGGGCCGCTTCGAGATCGACGACCGCACCGGCCCGGTGCTGGGCGCCGGCGGTGAGACGAAGCGCTACCGCGTCGCGGTGGAGGTCGGTTCGGGCGAGGAGGCGGACGAGTTCGCGCTCGCGGTGCGGGAGGCACTGGCCGGTCCGGGTAGTTGGGTGGACAGCGGACGGTTGCGGTTGCGGCAGGTCGGCGACGTGTCCCGGTACGACTTCACGGTCTACCTCGCCACGCCCGAGACGGCGGCCCGGATGTGCGCCGAAGGGTTCGTGAACATCCGGGTCGACGGACGGCCGTACACCTCCTGCCGCGCCCCGGGAAAGGTGATCATAAATCTGGAGCGGTGGCGGCTGTCGGTGCCGCACTACGTCAAGGCGAAGGTGCCGTTGACGGTCTACCGCACGTACGTGGTGAACCACGAGGTCGGGCACGAGTTGGGTAACGGGCACGAGCGCTGCCCGGGCAAGGGCAAACAGGCGCCGGTGATGATGCAGCAAACCCTCTTTCTCGACGGCTGTGTCCCGAACCCCTGGCCGTACCGTGATGGCCGGCGGTACGCGGGACCTCCGCTCTGAGGCGACCTGCCCCGATCGCCCGATCTGCGGAGATCCGCCTGATTGAGGTGCGATGATGGGCTCATGCCCGCTTCACCCCGTCACCGGTTGCCGCCGGTGGACCGGTTGCGGTGGCGCCGCTCGGTGCTGACCCTGGTGCTGGTGCTCGCGGCCGTCACCACCGTGTCACTGGTACGCACCGGAGATCGGGTCGCCGGACGGGAGCCGGAGGCCACCCGGGTCGGGCCCAAGGGGAGGGTCGCCGAACAGCCGGCCGCGCCCAGCGCCTACCCGAGCAGCGGCACCGGCAGTTTCCTGACGGTCGACGAGGGCACCCCGGTACGGGGTGTGGCCGGGCCGGTCGCCCGGTACCGGGTCGCCGTCGAGCAGGGTGCCGGGCCGGAGCCGGCCGAGTTCGCGGCCGAGGTCGACGCGGTGCTCGCCGATCCGCGGAGCTGGATCGGTTCGGGTGAACTGCGGGTGCAGCGGGTCGCCGAGGCGGACGCGGCGGACTTCACCGTGTACCTGGCCACCCCGCTCACCTCGACGGCGATGTGCGCCGAGGGTGGTCTGCGTACCGAGGGCTACACCTCCTGCCGGCTGCCCGGGCA
Organism: Micromonospora endophytica; assembly: GCF_003236305.1. Classification (GTDB taxonomy): domain Bacteria; phylum Actinomycetota; class Actinomycetes; order Mycobacteriales; family Micromonosporaceae; genus Micromonospora; species Micromonospora endophytica. The sequence goes on from NZ_POTX01000189.1 coordinate 3,901, forward strand.
GGTGATCATCAATCTGGCGCGCTGGTCGGAGGCGGTGCCGGACTACGGCGCACCACTCGCGGTGTACCGGGCGTACGTGATCAACCACGAGGTCGGCCACGAGTTCGGGGAGGGCCATGAGGCGTGCCCCGGCCCTGGCCGGCCGGCACCGGTGATGCAGCAGCAGACGTACGGCCTGGCGGGCTGCGTACCGAATGCCTGGCCCTTCCTCGACGGCCACCGCTACGCCGGCGACGTCGTGCCCTGAGCACGCGCCTGGCGTTATTCCCGCTCCCGCATGGCGGGCGACGTGTCCCTGCTCATGGTCGATGGGTGCCTCGGCGAGCGACAATGGCGCGGTTGCCCGCCACACCGATCCCCGGGGAGTTCACCGTGTCGCTGCCCCCGCTCGTCGAACCCGCCGCCGAGCTGACCGTTGACGAGATCCGCCGCTACTCACGCCACCTGATCATTCCCGACGTCGGGGTGACCGGGCAGAAGCGGCTGAAGAACGCCCGGGTGCTCTGTGTCGGTGCGGGTGGTCTCGGTTCCCCCGCCCTGCTGTACCTGGCCGCTGCCGGGGTCGGCACCCTCGGCATCATCGACTTCGACACCGTCGACGAGTCCAACCTCCAGCGCCAGGTCATCCACGGCGTCTCCGACGTCGGCCGGTCCAAGGCCGAGTCGGCCGCGGCCAGCATCCGTGAGATCAACCCGCTGGTCAACGTCGAGATCCACAACACCGCGCTGGACCGGGAGAACGTCCGCGAGATCTTCGCCCAGTACGACCTGATCGTCGACGGCACCGACAACTTCGCCACCCGCTACATGGTCAACGACGCGGCGGTGCTGCTCGGCAAGCCGTACGTCTGGGGGTCGATCTACCGCTTCGACGGCCAGGCGTCGGTGTTCTGGGCCGAGCACGGCCCCTGCTACCGCTGCCTCTACCCGGAGCCCCCGCCGCCCGGCATGGTCCCCTCCTGCGCCGAGGGCGGCGTGCTCGGTGTGCTCTGCGCCTCGATCGGTTCGATCCAGGTCAACGAGGCGATCAAGCTGCTCGCCGGCATCGGTGAGCCGCTGGTCGGCCGGCTGATGGTCTACGACGCCCTGGAGATGAGCTACCGCAAGATCAAGGTTCGCAAGGACCCGAACTGCGTGCTCTGCGGCGAGAACGCCACCCTGACCGACCTGATGGAGGACTACGAGGACTTCTGCGGTGCGGTTTCGGTCGAGGCCCAGGAGGCGACGGTCGACGCCACCATCACCGCGGCCGAGCTGAAGGAGTGGCAGGACGCCGGCAAGGACATCTTCCTGGTCGACGTGCGGGAGCCCGCCGAGTACGAGATCGTCCGGATCCCCGGCGCGACGCTGATCCCCAAGGGCGAGATCCTCTCCGGTGAGGCGCTGTCCAAGCTGCCGCAGGACAAGCAGGTAGTGCTGCACTGCAAGTCCGGCGTACGCTCCGCCGAGGCGCTCGCCGCGCTGAAGGCCGCCGGCTTCCGCGACGCCGTGCACGTCCAGGGCGGCGTGCTCTCCTGGATCAAGCAGATCGACCCCACCCTCCCCACGTACTGATGCAAGGAGGGGGCCCTTCTTAACGCCTCGTGTAGAGGAGGGGCCCCCTATTAACACCAGTAGCCAGAACCGTGCGTCTCGGCCGCGCACGCAGTCACGGCGGCCCTGCTCAACCCCGCCGTCGGGTCGGTCCGCCCACCCGATTCTCCGAGGCGGAATCACGTTTGCGCCGGTAGCGTGACCGCCGTGGTCGACATCGATGCCGCGATCGGGTTCGTGGTGGCGCACGGTGACACGGTGGAACGTGCCCGCCTCTCCTGGTTGCGCACCGGCACCCCACCGACCCCCGAGGTGCTCGACAGCGCGGAGGTCGGCCAGACCCTCGGCGGCGGCTGGCCGGCGAGCTGGGGCGACGAGGTGGCCTCCGTCGACGCGACCTGCTTCCGTCTCACCGAGCTGGACGATCTCGGCGCGTTGGGGCGTCCGGCCGCCCGCCGGGCGCTGGACTGGCTGGCCGCCGCCCAGCAGCGCGACGGCTGCTGGGAAGAGGACGCGGCGCTCGCCGACACCGCCCCCGAATGGGCCCGCCCGGGCAACCCCGAGGCGCGGCTGTACCTGACGGCCAACGCCGCGTTCTGGCTCACCGTGGCCGGGCTGGACGCCCGCGCCGCCGGTCCGCTCGACCACCGGGTCGGTGGGGCGTACGCCGGGGTGGTGCAGGCCGCCGGCCAGGCGCTCGCCGCCCAGCTACGTCCCGACGGCAGTTGGCCGTCCTTCCTGGCCGCCGGATGGCTGAGCGCGGCGGTGCTGCATCGGCAGCAGATGTTCTACGAGTCGGCGCGGATCAAGGCGGTGCTCGCCGAGCGGCTCCCGCAGGCGGCACCGGCGGACGCCGCGTGGCTGGCCTCGACGCTGCGCCGGGTAGGCGTGGACGAGCAGGAGTGGACGCTTGTGGCGGCCCGCCGCCGGCTGACCGAGACGCAGCGCACCGATGGCGGCTGGACCAGCGAAGACGGCCATCAGTTCGACGTGCACGCCACCTTGGCGGCGATCCGCGCCTTCCGGTAGGAAGCGGGGAGGTCAGGGCCGGCGCGCCACCAGCGCGCCGTTGGCTCCGGGTGCGTCGAAGCTGATGGTCCGGACGTCGGTGAAGCCGGCGTCGGTGAGCCAGGCGGTGTACTCGGCGGCCGAGTAGTTCTTCCCGCCCTCCGTTTCGACCAGCATGTTCATCCCCATCAGCGCGGCGGCCGGCGGGCCGGTCCGCTCGTCGTTGAGCAGCAGCTCGGAGATCACGATCGCCCCGCCGGAGGGGAGTGCGGCGTGGCAGCGGGCCAGGATCGAGCGGTTCTGTGCCTCGTTCCAGTCGTGCAGGATCATGCTGAGCAGCACCACGTCGTGGCCGTCCGGCAGCGCCGGGTCGGTGAGGAAGTTTCCGCCGGCCGTACCGATCCGGTCGGTCAGCCCGGCCGCGACGATCTTCTCCTCCGCCTTGGCCCGGACGTGCGGCAGGTCGAAGACGGTTGCCCGCAGTTTCGGATAGCGCCGGCACAGCTCGATCGGGAAGGCACCGGCCCCGCCGCCGACGTCCAGTAGCCGGCGGTGCGCGCCGAAGTCGTACGCCTCGCCGAGGGCGCGGGCGGTGAAGCTGGACGTCGAGTACATCGCCTCCCAGAACAGCGCGAGCATGCTCGGGTCGGCGGTGGTGAACAGCGATTCCTGGGTGTCCGGGTCCCAGGTCAGTGGCCGGTCGGTGCGCAGCGCCTCACCGATGCGGTGCCAGGGCAGGTAGGTGCGCTCGTCGCTGTAGCGCACCTGGCCGCCGAAGTAGTGCGGCCGGCCGGGGACGAGGAACTCCTCGGCCAGGGCGGTGTTGCGGTAACCCTCGCCGGCCCGTTCCAGCAGGCCGAGTGAGGCGCACGCGGCGAGCAGCAGATCCGCCGGCCGCTCCGGTAGACCGAACTCCTTCTCGGCCTGCTGCCGGGTGACCACCCGCCCACCGGCGAGCCGGCCGAACAGGTCGAGGTCGACTGCGGCAGCGAGCGTCTTGAAGGCCCAGTAACCGGTAACGATCTGCATGAGGGGAGTGGGGGTGATCATAGATGCATTTGATCATTTCCCCGTGGTGTCGGGTAGCCCCGACCGGTGGCGGACCGTGCTCCTGGCCGGCCCGCCACGAGTGCCGGCGGCGGCTAGCGGAGGTGCCCGTTGCCGGTGACCACGTACTTGGTGCTGGTCAGCTCGGGCAGGCCCATCGGGCCGCGGGCGTGCAGCTTCTGGGTGGAGATGCCGATCTCGGCCCCGAAGCCGAACTCGCCGCCGTCGGTGAACCGGGTCGAGGCGTTCACCATCACCGCCGCCGAGTCCACCCGGGCCACGAACTCCCGGGCCGCCGCCTGCGAGTCGGTGACGATCGCCTCGGTGTGGCCGCTGCCGTACCGCCGGATGTGCGCGACTGCCGCGTCGAGCGAGTCGACGACGGCGACCGAGATGTCCGCCGAGAGGTATTCGGTGGCGAAGTCCTCCTCGGTGGCCTGGACCACCGCGTCGGAGAACCGGGCCACCTCGGGCGCGCCGTGCACGGTCACCCCGGCCTCGGCGAAGGCGGCCAGCATCGCGGGCAGGAACTCGTCGGCGACCGCGGCGTGCACCAGCAGCGACTCGGCGGTGTTGCAGGTGGAGAGCCGCTGGGTCTTGGCGTTCAGGGTGATGGACAGGGCCATCGACAGGTCGGCGGCGGCGTCCACGTAGACGTGGCAGTTGCCCACCCCGGTCTCGATCACCGGCACCGTCGACTCCTCGACCACGGTCCGGATCAGCGACGCGCCGCCGCGCGGGATCAGCACGTCGACCAGGCCCCGGGCCCGCATCAGCTCCTTCACCGAGTCGCGGGAGCTGGCGTCGAGCAGCTGCACCGCGTCGGCCGGCAGGCCGGCACCGACGATCGCGTCCCGCAGCACCGCCACCAGCGCCGCGTTGGAGTGCGCGGCCGACGACGAACCGCGCAGCAGCGCCGCGTTGCCGGACTTCAGGCAGATGCCGGCGGCGTCCACTGTCACGTTCGGCCGACCCTCGTAGATGATGCCGACCACGCCGAACGGCACCCGGATCTGCCGTAGCTCCAGCCCGTTGGGCAGGGTCGAGCCGCGGACCACCTCGCCCACCGGGTCGGGCAGCGCGGCCATCTGGCGCAGCGCGTCGGCGATGCCGACCACCCGCCCCTCGTCGAGGGCGAGCCGGTCCAGCACGGCCGCGCTCAGTCCGGCATCGCGCCCGGCCGCCAGGTCCGCCTGATTGCCGGCCAGGATCTCCGGGGTACGCGCCACCAGCGCGTCGGCCATCGCGTGCAGCGCGGCATCCTTCGCGGTACGCGTCGCCACGGCCAACACCTCCGCCGCCGTACGCGCCCGACGGGCCTGCTCGCTCACGCTCATCCCAAGCTCCTTCGAGTAAGGAAGGGCCCCCTGTTAACGCCTCGTGTATAGGAGGGGCCCCCTGCTAACACTTCCACCCGGCTCACAGCAGCACCAGGTCATCACGGTGGACGACCTCTCGTTCGTACGCCGGGCCGAGCGCCGCGGCAAGGTCGCTCGTCGAGCGGCCCAGCAGGCCCGGCAGCTCGATCGCGTCGTAGTTGACAAGCCCTCGGGCCACCGGTGCGCCGGAGGTGTCGACCAGATCGACCGGGTCGCCGGCGGTGAACGCCCCGTCGACGGCGGTGATCCCGGCCGGCAGCAGCGACTTGCGTCGACCCACCACGGCGGCGACCGCCCCCGGGTCGAGGTGCAACCGCCCCCGGGGGGAGGTGGCGTGGGCGAGCCAGAACAGCCGGGCGGCCGGGCGACGCGGACTGGGGTGGAAGTAGGTGCCGACCGGCTCGCCGCCCAGCGCCGCGACCGCCTGGGCGGCGGAGGTGAGCACCACCGGAATGCCGAAGCCGGTGGCGATCCGGGCCGCCTCGACCTTTGTCACCATGCCGCCGGTGCCGACGCCGGAGCGGCCACTGCCGCCGATGTCGACGCCGGCCAGGTCGGTCTCGTCGCGTACCTCGGCGATGCGGCGGGAGCCGGGGCGCGCGGGGTCACCGGTCCAGAGCGCGTCGACGTCAGAGAGAAGAACCAGCAGGTCGGCGTCGACAAGCGCGGCCACCAGCGCGGCCAGCCGGTCGTTGTCGCCGAACCGGATCTCCTCGGTGGCGACCGTGTCGTTCTCGTTGACGATCGGCACCGCCCCCAGGTCGAGCAGCTTGCGCAAGGTGCGGTACGCGTTGCGGTAGTGCGCGCGGCGGGTCACGTCGTCGACGGTGAGCAGCACCTGGCCGACGGTACGGCCGTGCCGGGCGAAAGCCGCAGCGTACCGTCCGATCAGCAGGCCCTGCCCGACGCTGGCGGCGGCCTGCTGGGTGGCCAGGTCACGCGGTCGCCGGGACAACCCGAGCGGTGCCAGGCCCGCGGCGATCGCGCCGGACGAGACGAGCACCACCTCCCGACCACCTGGACGTTCGCTGCCCGAAAGGTCGCCGGGGGTACGCGCGCCCAGCGCGTCGACGAGCGCGTCGAGCCGCTCGTCGTCCAGCCCGCCGGTGGCGGTGGTCAACGAGGATGATCCGATCTTGACGACGACCCGCCGGGCCGTCGTGACTGCCTCACGCACCCGCCTATTCTGCGTGGTCGCCGCGGCGCCGCCCGCCGCCGTTCCCATACTCTGGCCGGTTGTGACACCTGACGAGTACGTCGAGGCGGTGCTGGAACTGGTCGACCGGATCCCCGCGGGCCGGGTGATGTCGTACGGCGCGGTGGCCGACGCGTTGACCGAGCGTTCGGGTCGCTCCTCCGCCCGGCTGGTGGGGGCGATCATGTCCCGGCACGGTGGCGGTGTGCCCTGGCACCGGGTGGTCAACGCCGCTGGCGGCATGCCGCCCGGGCTGGTGGCCGAGGCGCGGGCACGCTGGCTCGCCGAGGGCACGCCGCTGCGCCAGGACCGGGTGGACATGCGGGCGGCGAGTTGGTGGCCCACCGAGGGGATGTGACCGACGGCATAACGTGAGTAGCATTCGGCACCATGACCGTGGCACCAGGTGGGTTGCCGCGCCGGGTGCACGTCGGGTACGCCTTCGGCTCGCTGGCGACCGGGGCGTTCGGCACCGTGCCGGGGTTGTTGCTGCTGCCGTACCTCACCGACACCCTGGGCGTGGCCGCCGGGGTGGCGGCCCTGCTGGTGCTGCTGCCCAAGGCGTGGGACGTGCTGGTCAACCCGGTGGCCGGGCGGATCTCCGACCGCACCCGGTCCCGCTGGGGCGCGCGCCGGCCGTACCTGCTCTTCGGCGGGCTGGCGCTGGCCGTGCTGTTCGGGTCGATCTTCGCCGCGCCGTTCGGCGCCGGACCCGCCGCCGGGGCGTACGTGGCTGTCGCGTTCCTGGCCACCGCTACCGCGTTCGCCTTCTTCCAGGTGCCGTACGTGGCGATGCCCGCCGAGTTGACGAGCGGCTACGCCGAACGTACCCGGATGATGACCTGGCGGATCGCGGTGCTGGCGCTGGCCATCCTGGTGGCCGGGGCGGTGGCCCCGCTGGTGCGCGACGCGGCCGGCGGGGGCGTGCCGGGGCATCGCTGGATGGGGCTGTTCGTCGCGGCGCTGATCGCGGTGGGTGCGGTAGGTGCCTTCCTCGGCACCCGGTCGGCCCCGCAGGGCGCGGTCGGCGAGAGCGAGCCCAGCCTGCGCGCGCAACTCGCCGTCGCCGGCCGCAACCGGCCGTTCCGGGCGCTGCTGCTCTGCTTCGTGGTGCAGTCCGCCGGGGTGGCCACGATCCTCGCCGGGGTGCAGTACTTCGCCGACCAGATCCTGCGGGATCCGACGACCGGCCCGACCCTGTTGTTCGTCTGCTTCGTCGGCCCGGCCCTGGTGGTGATGCCACTGTGGTCCCGGGTGGGTGCCCGGCTGGGCAAGCTCGCCGGTCTGGTGGCCGCGTCGCTGATCCTGGCCGCCGGTGGGCTGGCGCTGATCGCCGCGCCGGTGCTGCCCGCCGCCGTGGTCTATCTGGTCGTCGCGGTGCTCGGTGTCGGGTACGCCGGACAGCAGGTCTTCGCGCTGGCCATGCTTCCGGACTGCATCGCGTACGACACCGCGCGCACCGGTCGACGGCAGGCCGGCGTCTTCACCGGCCTCTGGACGGCCGGCGAGACCTTCGGCCTGGCCCTCGGTCCCGGCCTCTACGGCCTGGTGCTCGCGATCACCGGCTACGTCTCCTCCTCGACCGGCACCGCCGCCGCCCAGTCCGACACCGCCCGCCTCGGCATCCTCCTAGGCTTCACCCTCCTCCCCGCCC
>NZ_POTX01000018.1 GCF_003236305.1 Micromonospora endophytica
GAGACAGGGTGGTCGGGGTCGTCGTGGGCGGCGCGGTGGTCGGCACCGGACCGGCCGCGATGGCCAGGTCGTACGCCCGCTGCGGCACGAACTGACCCGCGCCGGCGATGCAGCCGTCCGCCTCGCCGGGCAGCTTCACCCAGAGGAAGGCGTCGATGGCGGAGTCCCCGGTGGCGGTGGTGCTCGGCGTGCCGATCGCCCGGCCGGGCGGGTCGCACCACTCGGCCCCGGCGGGACCGTTGCCGTTGCGGCTGGTGTCGATAACCGCCTTCAGCCGGGAGATGCCGGTCGCGGCGATGATCTGCTTGGCGTACGAGACCTCGTCGGCGGTGCGCCGGTAGTTCGACACGTTCACCGAGATGCCGTCGGCGCTGTTGGCGATGTCCGCCGCGGTCAGCCTCGCGGCGGCCGCACCGGGGGCGAGCCAGCCGCCGTGGCCGATGTCGTAGTAGACCTTCGCCGCCGACGAGCCGCGCTTGAGCGCCTTGCCCGCGTACGCCATCGAGGTCCGCACCTCGGCCTGCTGGTTGGCGTCCATGCAATTGGTCATGATCGGGAGCACGTCGGGCTCCAGGATGATGGTGGCCGGGCGCCCGCCGAGACCCGCGGCGACCTGGTCCACCCACTGCCGGTAGACGGTGTGGTTGGGTGCGCCGCCCGCGCTGTGGTTGCTGCAGTCACGGTTGGGGATGTTGTAGACCACCAGGATCGGGATCTTGCCGGCGGCGGCTGCGGCACCGACGAAGGAGTCCACCTCGCCGCGTACGGTCGAGGTGTTGGTGGTGGTGTACCAGCGCGCCTGCGGGACGCTGGCGATCCGGTCCCGGATCACGGCGGCCTTCGAGTCGTTCGGGTTGGCCGCCACCCAACGGGCGGCGCTGGTGTTCGGGTCGACGTAGAAGACGGAGTCGGCGGCGGCTGCGGGAGTGGCGTGCAGTGCGCCCACGCCGACCGTGGCGGCCACGGCGACGGCCGTCGTCACCGCGCCGACCAAGGCGAACGTGCCTCGGTTTCTCATGCTCAGCTCCTTGATGGCATCGAAGAAGGTGCGTGGAAGCGCTCCCACGTTTCCGTCAAGGTACGGGCCGGTTGCCAGGTTGTGAAGACCTTCCGGAAGTTTCCGGTCATCGACCGGCACCGTCGGCAAGCGGACCAGCGCCTACCATCGTCGGATGGCTTCGGACCGGACAGGCGTGGTGGTGGTCGGTGGCGGTATCGCCGGGGTGGCGTGCGCGGTGGAGTTGCATCGGGCTGGCGTGCCGGTCGAGATCCGGGAACGAGGCCGGGTGGCCGGCGGCCGGATGGCCAGCAAGCGCTTCGACGGCCGTCCCGCCGACCTCGGGGCGGCGTACCTGACGGTCAGCGACCCGGACTTCGCCGCGGTGGTGCGCGGCTGGCAGGCCGCCGGGCTGGCCCGGGAGTGGACGCACACCTTCGTCGCGTACGGCGTGGACGGGCGACGTGAGGTCCCCGGGGCGATGCGCTGGGCGGCCCCGCGCGGGCTGCGCTCGCTCGTCGAACACCTGGCCGCGGAGCTGCCGCTGGTGGTGAACCGGCTGGTGCTGGGAGTCGAGCCCGGCCCGGCGGTGGACGGCCGGGCCTGCGCGGCGGTGGTGCTGGCGATGCCCGGCCCGCAGGCCGCGCTGCTGCTCGACCCGGCGCTCGCCACCGCCACCGAGGCGGTCGGCCGGCAGCGGTGGTCACCGGCGCTGGCGGCGGTGCTGCGCTTCCCGGCCCGGCGGTGGCCGGACTTCCGGGGCGCCTTCGTGAACGACCATCCGCTGCTCAGCACCGTCTGCGACGACGGAGACCGGCGCGGGGACGGCGCTCCGGTGCTCGTCGCGCACACCACTGCGGAGTTCGCCGCCGGGCACCTCGCCCAGCCCACCGCCGCCGCCCCGGCGATCGAGGCGGCGGTACGCGACCTGTTCGCCCTGCCCGACCGAGCGGAACAGGTGCACGTGCACCGCTGGACCTACGCCAAGCCGGTCGGCGGTGGCACCGATGCGGGTTTTCACCTCGACGACGACGGCATCGGGTTGGCCGGCGACGCCTTTGGCGAGCCCCGGGTGCAGACCGCCTGGCGCTCCGGCCGTGACCTCGGCCGTGCCCTGGTCCGCCGCCTGACCTGAACCCCGTCAGGGAAGCAGGATCTCGAACCAGACAGTCGAACCGCGCACGGTGGGATCGGTGCCCCAGGCGTCGCTCAACTCCTCGATCAGGCCCAGCCCGCGACCGCGGCTGCTCAGCGTGTCGGTGCGGGCCCGGGTGACAGTGCCCCGGGAACCGGAGTCGGCCACCGAGACGAGCAGGCGCTCGGGACTGAGGTCGATCTCGACCCGGGCCGCCGTGCCGGCGTGCAGCAGCGCGTTCGTGGTCAGCTCGCTGGTACACAACACCGCCGCGCCGATCACCGACTCGGCCACCCCCCACCGGGTGAGCTGAGCGGTCATCCAGTGCCGGACCCGGCTCGGCGCGGTCGGCTCGGCCGGCACCTCCATCCGGGCCGACCGGCTCGGCCGGAGCGCGTACTCGACGGCAAGCACGGCCACGTCGTCCTCGGTGGCCCCGGACACCGCGGCCGTGGCGGTGGCGCACAACGCCCTCGGATCGCCGCTCTGCGCCACCGCCACCGACTCCGCCAGCCGGGCCAGGCCGTGCGACAGGCCATGCCGCCGCCGCTCCACCACACCGTCGCTGAACAGCAGCAACGTGTCGCCGGGGGTGAAGGCGACGGTACGCGTACGGGGGTGGTAGCCGACCCCCAGCGGCGCGCCGAGTGCCACGTCGAGGTACTCGGCGCTCGGCGGGCCGTCGGGCGGGGAGCGGCGCAGCAGCGGCGCCGGGTGTCCGGCGCTGGCCAGGGTGAGCTGCTCCCGGTCGACGTCGATGACACCGAACACCACGGTCACGAACAGTTCGTGCGTACCGGCCTCGGCACCCAGGCTGCTGACCAGCCGGTCGAGACCGGCGAGGACCTGGTCGGGGCGAGGGTCGTTGAGCGCCAACGCCCGCAGCGCGGCCCGTACCTGTCCCATCCGGGCGGCCGCCTGCACATCGTGCCCGGCCACGTCACCGAGCACCACCCCCAGCTCGCCGGTGGGCAGCACGAAGGCGTCGTAGAAGTCCCCGCCGGCGGCGTTGCCGTCGACACCCGGGTCGTAGCGTGCCGCCACCCGCAGCCGGGGCAGGACCGGCAGGTTCTCCGGCAGCATGCTGCGCTGCAACAGCTGGGCCGTACCGTGCTGGGTCTCGAAACGGCGGGCCCGCTCGGTGGCCTGGCCGATCAGCTCGGCCGATGCCGCCAGCAGCGCCCGTTCCGGCGCCGACCAGGCGTGCGCGGTGCGGTAGCCCACGGTCAGACCGCCCCGGACCACGGACGCGCGCAGTGGCACCGCCGCCAGGGCCCGGATCTTCTGGTCGTGCCGGTCGGCGGCGATGTCCCGCAGCGGCTGGCCGTCCTCGACGAATGTGGCCTGCCCGCTGCGTGCGCAGACCACCACCGGGGCCTGCCAGTCCGCCGGCCCGCGCCGCCACAGCGGGGGAAGCCGCTCGTCGGCCTCGTCCACCAGCTCGCCCCGGATCCGCCGGACCATCCGCCAGCCACCACCCCCGTCATCGACGGCCAGGGAGACCCGGTCGGCGTCGAACGACGTGATCGCGTAACGCAGCGCGACCCGCGCCACGTCGTCCAGGGTGAGCGTGCCGGAGAGCGCCGCGGCGAAATCGCTGAGCCCCTGCAGCTGCCGGGTCGCCGGGTTGGTCTCGACCACCACCGACAGCACACCGACGATCCGGCCCAGGCCGGTGCGGACGGGGGAGCAGGCCCGGATGTAGACGGCCTGATCGAGTTCCCCGGCGTCCTGCCGCAACGGCAGGGAGACGGCGCGGTCCAGGAAGGGCTCACCCGTACGGTAGGTGTGCTCGACCACGTCGCCGACGCCCGGACGATGCCACACCTCGGCGAACACCTCGGCGGCCGGCCGCCCGACGGCCTGCGGATGCTTGTCGCCGATCAGCTCGGCGTACGCGTCGTTGTAGAGCAGCAGCAGGTCGTCGCCGAGGTGCAGCGCCATCGGCGCGGGGGAGGCGAGCACGATCTCGACCGCACCCCGCACGGCGGGGTCCCACGACTCGGGCGGACCGAGCACCGTGCCGGCCCACGGCTGCCGGCCGACGACCATGGTGGCACCCGAGACCGGTGTGCCCGGGACGGGGCCTGCTGGCGTGGGGACTCGCCCGACCGTTCCTGGCATGACCGCAGCCTAACCCGACCCGTTCAACCATCGTTTCGGATCATGGTCCGAGCCGCCGCAGTCGGGACAAAAGTCCAGGTCAGGGCCGGTCTGTTGCGGCCTGTCGAGAAAAAGTAGGCGATCGGCGCGGCGTGCTGTCCCGACGTTGGGGTAAGCGCGCGGGGCAAACCATGCGACAGGAGGGACATCATGCCGGAAACCCTTGCGGTCAGGCAGGTCGACATCGGCACCGCCGTGGCCGACATGTGGCGGTCGGTGCTGCTGTTCGTACCGAGGGCCATCGCGTTCATCGCGATCCTGGTGATCGGGTGGCTCATCGCCAGAGCCGTGCTCAAGATCGTTGACGCGGCGTTGGAACGGGTGGGGTTCGACCGCGCGGTCGAACGAGGCGGCATCAAACGGGCGCTGGAACGAACCAGGTACGACGCCAGCGACATCCTGGCGAGGCTGGCGTACTACGCGGTGCTGCTGTTCACGCTGCAGTTCGCCTTCGGCGTCTGGGGTCCGAACGCGATCAGCAACCTGATCGCCGGGGTGGTGGCCTGGCTGCCGCGCGCCTTCGTGGCGATCGTCATCGTGGTGGTGGCCTTCGCGATCGCCAACGCGGTGCGGGACCTCGTGAGCGGGGCGCTCGGCGGCCTGTCGTACGGCAAGGTGCTGGCCGACCTGACGGCGTTCTTCATCATCGCGCTCGGCGTGATCGCCGCCCTGAACCAGGTGGGCATCGCCACCACCGTGACCACTCCGGTGCTGGTAGCGGTGCTCGCCACGGTGGCCGGCATCCTGATCGTCGGGGTCGGTGGTGGTCTGGTCCGGCCGATGCAGAACCGCTGGGAAGGCTGGCTGCACCGGATCGCCGAGGAGTCTCGCGCGGTGCGGGAACAGCAGCAGGGCACCGCGGCCGGGCGGGGCGACATGCAGCGGCGGATGGCCGACCGGACCGGTGCCGGTGCCGAACAACCCACCCAGTCGATGGCCGGGGGGCGTGGCACCTACCAGTCCGGCAACATGGGCGAAGGGCCCCAGCAGTACCGTCAGTGACGGGCCTGGCCGAGCCCTCGCCCGGCGGGGCGGCGTTTCGCCCCGGTAGGGGAGACAGGTCCACACGACGCGGGACGGGTGTCCGCCATCGGCGGGCGCCCGTCCGTCGTCACAGTGGCGGTGGCTGCGGTGCGGGCGTGCCCAGACCGGCGGTCAACGCGCAGACCGCGACGAGCCGCACCAGCACCCAGTCCGCCTCCGACCAGTCCACCGGCCCGACGGGCGGCTGCCAACCGTGCTCCTTGGCCACCTCGCGGAGCCCTTCGGCGTAGCCGGCGAGGGCCGCGGCGCTCAGCGGTCGCTGGTCGCCGCGCAGGCTGTCCCGTACCGCTGCGGCGTGCCGGTCGACCGCCGCCCGCAGACCGGGCAGGCGGGTGGCGGCGGCGAGACCGTCGAGGCCCACCGTGTTGGTGAGCGCCACCAGCGTGGCCCGTGTCGAGTCGACGGCGGTGCGGGCGGGAACCTGGTTCGGTGGCAGGCGCATGAGGAACGAATCTAGCCACTGCGCACCGCCCGCGACCTCGGCCACTCGGCTGGTCAGGGGTCCTGCGGTCGGTTGCCCGGCGGCGGCCCCGGTGATCCTCCGGCGCGCGGCTAGTCGGAGGAGCGGGCGTCGGCCGGCCGACGGCGCGCGGCGTCGTCGGCGATGATCACAGTCGCCACCATGAGCGCCACGCAGAGGCTGAACAGCCAGGAGCTGTCCTCGACCAGCCTGGCGGAGACGGGTGCCTGAACGGCGGCGAGAAGGAAGCCGAGCCATGCCAGGCGACGCTGACGCGTGGAGAGAAAGCCGGAGCCCTGATGCATTCCGAAAGTCTTGCGCGGGATGCCGCCGTTGCCGTCAGCCGAACGGCCGATTCTGGCCGACCTGTCCCCAACGTCACCCATTCGGACACTCTGCGTGATCGAATGCCTGCTGCGCCGTCCCGGTGCGCCCGCTTTTGGGTGGGGGTGTCAGAGGTTGTCGGGCCCGGTGCGGCCGGTGGTGGAAGGGCGGTAGGCGCGGTCCGGGTCGGTCGGCTCGCGGCCCGTGCCGGGGATCTCGCCGCCGCGGTCGACCGGCTCGGGGCCGTGCCCGAAGGCGGCCTCCTCGCCGGCGTCGTTGGCGGTCACGTCATCTGCCTGCCCGTCGAGGCTCGACCGGGCGACCGCCCGGTCCAGCTCCTCGAGCGGCAGCCGTTCCTCGTCACGCCACACCCTGTCCTCGCCCATGCCCTACCCCCTACCCCGGTGCGCCCCGGACAAACCGCGGATCAGGGCTGAGGGCGGTCGACGCTGCCGCGCCAGGCACCGGTCTCCTGGCCTCGGCGCTCGATGAACTGCTTGAACCGTTGCAGGTCACCCTTGGCCCGGCGGTCGACCACGCCGAGCTTGTCGCCGGCCTGCTCGATCACGCCCTGCGGGTCGAACTCCAGCTGGAGGCTCACCCGGCTGCTGTTCTCGTCCAACCGGTGGAAGGTCACCACACCGGCGTGCTGGGTGCCGCCGGTCGAGCGCCAGGCCACCCGCTCGTCGGGCAGCTGCTCGGTGATCTCGGCGTCGAACTCCCGCTTGACACCGGCGATCTCGACAGTCCAGTGGGTCATCGTGTCGGAGAGCTGGCGCACCTCCTCCACACCCTCCATGAAGTGGGGGAACTCCTCGAACTGCGTCCACTGGTCGTACGCGGTCCGCACCGGGACCGCCACGTCGACATGCTCGGTTACGCCACTCATCAGCATCCTCTCCTGCGCTGGCGGGGGCGGTGGAGCCTCACCAACGCGTCGTCTCGTTCTTGTGTCCGAGCGCCGCCCACACCTCGGACACCGTCTGGTACCGGGTGTCCTCCGGCAGCCGCGCCAACTCGGCCAGCACGTCGTCCGGTGCCTCGTTCTCCCGCGCGTTGGCGAGCAACGTGGCCCGGTCACCGGGCAGCGCGGTCATCGTGATGAACCGCCCGAGCCGGCTGCGTGCCTCGACGTCCTCGGAACTCATTCCCTGGGGAGTGCCGGTACGCAGGTCGCCGGCCGGGGCCGTGGTGGCCTCCGGCTGGTCCTCACCCGCGGGCTCCGGCACCCGGAACTCGTCGACCCGTGAACCGCCGGTCCCCGGCCCCTGCACGAGGCCGCTGACCTCCTGGCTCATCTGCTCGTCGACCCTGGGTCCGTGCTTGCTGTTGCCACGTTCCATGCCTTCTGCGCTACCCGACCGGGCGAGTGGTAAACCCGGCAAGCCGTCACGAACCGGCCGGTGAGCGCGGTTGCAGCACCGGCTCCTCCGTGTCGGTGGCACCCGACTGGAGCAGCCTGCCGCGCTGGAGTTCGGCGTTGATCTGCACCCCCAGCATCAGCGCGGAATTGGAGAGATAGAGCCAGACCAGGAAGGCGATCACCGCGCCGAGGCTGCCGTAGGTGGCGTCGTAAGACCCGAAGTTCGCCACGTACAGGCCGAAGCCGAAGGACCCGAGCGCCCAGGCGGCCAGCGCCACCGCTCCGCCCGGGGTGAGCCACCGGAACCGTGGCTGGCGGACGTTCGGCGCGGCCCAGAACAACAGCGACAGCAGCAGCATCGCGATCAACGCCAGCGCCGGCCACTTGACCACCGCCCAGGCGGTCCGCATCGCGTCACCGGCACCCACCAGGTTGCCGACGGCGTCGGCGACCGGACCGCTGACGATCAGGCCGGCGGCGACCGTGGCGAGCATGACCAGCGACAGGGCCGCCAGCCCGATCTGCGTCGGGCGCAGCCGCCACACCGGCCGCCCCTCGGTGACCCCGTAGATCGCGTTCGACGCCCGGGTGAACGAGGCGATGAAGTTCGAGGCCGACCAGAGCGCGCCGAGCAGACCGAAACTGAGCAGCACCCCGGCCGAGCTGTTCTGGTCCACCACCGCCCGGATCACCCCGACGAAGCGCTCGTCGGCCACCACCGAGCCGGCGCCGAGGTCCCGGGCCAGGTCCAGCACCGTGTCGACGGTGCGCTCCCCGTCGGAGACCAGGCCGACCAGGGCCACCACCACGACGGTGGAGGGGAAGAGCGCGAGTACGCCGTAGTAGGTGAGCGCCGCGGCCCAGTCCGTGCAGTTGTCCCGCAGATAGTTGCGCCCGCTGCGGACCAGCACGCCCCGCCAGGTCGGCCAGTGCAACTGGCGGATGCCCGGCAACGGTGACACCGACTCCTCGGCGTTCGGGGCCTGGGGGTTCGTCGTCGTCATCAAGAGCCGCTCCCTGTCGCACGACCGGCACGTGCGCGCTCACCGGTGCCCGCGCCGGTACCCGGGGCCGTCCGTCGGTAAACCGCGCGGCCGGTTTGCCGCTGCCGTCGGGGGGAACGCCAGGGGGAATGGCTCGTACACGGAGGAGGTTCGAGATGCCCGGGCGCGAGGTACTGCCCAGCACGCTGCGGCGCTCCCCGGAGAAGGCCCAGCGCACCTGGGAGAAGACGCACGACTCGGCAGTCGAGACGTACGGCGAGGGGGAGCGGGCGCACCGGACCGCCTTCGCCGCCGTCAAGCACGAGTTCGAGAAGGTGGGCGACCACTGGGAGCCCAAGGGCCGCAAGGGACCCAGCGACCAGCAGGCCGCGGGCGGCGGTCCGGCCCGGCGGGCACCCACCGCCGGTGGGGTCGACGCGAACGCCCCCAAGGAGCACCTCATGGAGATCGCCCGCAGACTGGATGTGCGGGGACGATCGAGCATGACCAAGCCGGAACTGGTCAAGGCCATCCAGAAGGCCAACAACCGGCAGACGGCCAAGGCCCGCGGCGACTGACGCGCCGTCGACCGAGCGGCCCCTGACCCGAGCGTACGGCCCGGGCCAGGGGCCGCACGGCGCCGTCGACCGAAGAACCGACCGGAGCCACCCTGTCCCCGGCGCTTCCCGGGGGATTACCAGTGGCCGCCGCCGGGGGCCTCGATGTGCACCGCCTTCACGGCGGTGAACTCGTCGAGCAGTTCCGGGCCGTACCCGAAGCCCTGGCCGCTGGCGCGGCGCGGATGGGCGGCACCGGCCGGCGCGCCACCGAAGACCGCGTTCACCTTGACGGTGCCCACCGGAAGTTCCCGCCAGGCCCGTTGGGCGTGGCTCATCGAGCCGGTCAGCACCGTGGCGGCCAGACCGTACGGTGAGTCGGCCGCGCACCGCAGCGCCTCGCTGAACGAGTCGACCACCACCACCGGGGCGACCGGGCCGAAGGTCTCCTCGCGGACCAGGGACATGTCGTGCCGGCAGTTGTCCACCACTGTCGCGGGGTAGAAGGCACCGGGACCGTCGGGCAGTGCGCCGCCGACGCGGATCCGCGCGCCGTCGGCCACCGCCGCGGTCACCTGCCCGTGCACCTGGTCTCGGTGGCGACGGTCGACAAGTGGGCCCAACTCGGTGTCCGGGGCCCGGCCGGGCCCGACCCGCAGCGCGGCGGCCCGGTCGACAAGCGCGGTCACGAAGTCCTCGGCGAGGTCGCGATGGACGTAGATCCGCTCCACCGCCACGCAGATCTGCCCCGCGTTGGCGAAGGCGCCCTGGGCGGCCTGCGCGGCGGCCCAGATCGGGTCGACATCGGCGTCGACGACGAGCGGGTCGCTGCCGCCGTTCTCCAGCAGCGCCTTCGCGCCGGTCGTCGCGGCGGCCGAGGCGATGGCCCGACCGGTGGCGGTGGACCCGACGTGCGCCACCACGTCCACCTCGGCGGCGGCGAGCGCCGCGCCGGTCTCGGGGCCGCCGGTGAGCAACGACAGCACCCCGGCCGGCAGCACGGAGTCCAGCGCCCGGGCGAGCAACCAGCCGGTGGCCGGAGTCCGTTCGCTCGGCTTGTGCAGCACCACGTTCCCGGTGACCAGGGCCGCGCCGAGCAACCCGCAGGCGACGGCGACCGGATCGTTCCACGGGGTGATGACGGCGACCACACCGCGCGGCTGCGGTGCCATGAAGTCCAGCGCCGCGGGATCGCCGTGCAGGGTGCGTCCACCCCGGGCCGGGGCGAGTTCGGCGTACTGCCGCAGGGTGGCGACGCCGGCCTCGACGCCGCCCCGGGCGTCCGCGAGCGGCTTGCCCATCTCGGCGGTGGTGGCCCGGGCGAGTTCGTCGGCGGCCTCGGCGACCGCGTCGGCGGCCCGGTGCAGCGCGGCGGCCCGTTCGGCCGGGGAGGTGTCCGCCCAGTCCGCCGCCACTCCGCGCGCCGCCGCCACCGCCTTGCCCACCTCGTCGGCCGTCGCGACCGGTGCGCTGGTCACCGGCGTGCCGTCGGTCGGGTCGCGCACCACCAGTTCACCTGCCTCACCACCGGCTCCCCACACCCCACCGATCAACTGCGCAACCGTGTACATGGGCGCTGGATGCCCCGGCCCGGGGCGGACAAACGTTTGGTCCGGCTGCCCCCGGGGTAGCGTCCACTGATGATCTCGCGGGGTTCCACCGGTGCCGAACACGCCGACGCCGTCGTCATCGGCGCGGGACACAACGGCCTGGTCGCCGCGAACCTGCTCGCCGACGCGGGCTGGGACGTGGTGGTGCTGGAGGCGACCGGAGTGCCGGGTGGCGCGGTGCGGTCGGCCGAGGTGACCGCGCCCGGTTACCTCAGCGACCTTTTCAGCTCCTTCTATCCGCTCGGTTACGTCTCGCCGGTGCTGCGCGGGCTGGACCTGGACCGGCACGGGCTCGCCTGGCGGCACGCCCCGGACGTGCTGGCCCACCTCTTCCCCGACGACCGGGCGGCACTGCTCAACCTCGATCCGTCGGTCACCGCGGCCTCGCTGGAGACGTTCGCGCCCGGCGACGGCGACCGCTGGCTGGCCGCGTACGACCAGTGGCGGCAGGTCTCCGGTCCGCTGACCGAGCTGATCACCACACCCTTCCCGCCGGTACGCGGCGGCCTGCGGTTGTTGCGCCGACTGCGCACCGGCGGCGCCTTGCGGCTGGCCCGGCGGATGGTGCTGCCGGTACGCCGGTTCGGCGCGGAGATGTTCGACGGTGCGGGCGGTCCGGCCCTGCTCGCGGGCTCCGCCCTGCACACCGACCTGTCTCCCGAGGAGGCCGGCTCCGGCCTGTACGGGTGGCTGCTGGTCATGCTCGGCCAGCAGGTCGGCTGGCCGGTGCCGGTCGGCGGGGCGCAGCGCATCACCGACGCCCTGGTGGCCCGGTTGACCGCGCGGGGTGGCCGGATCCACTACGCCGCCCGGGTGGACCGGGTGCTCGTCGCCCGGGGCCGGGCGATGGGTGTGCGTACGGTCGGGGGAGAGCTGTGGCGGGCTCGCCGCGCGGTCCTGGCCGACGTGCCGGCGCCCGCGCTCTACCTGGATCTCGTCGGCGCGTCGGCGCTGCCGGCCCGGCTGGTGGCGGACCTGGAGCGGTTCCGTTGGGACGGCTCGACGGTGAAGGTCGACTGGGCGTTGTCAGCGCCGGTGCCGTGGACCAACCGGCAACTCGCCGGCGCCGGCACCGTGCATCTCGGCGCGGACCTGGACGGGCTCACCAGCTACGCCGCCACGCTGTCCCGCGGCGAGCTGCCCCGTGACCCGTTCCTGCTGGTCGGGCAGATGTCGGTGGCCGACCCCAGCCACTCCCCGCCGGGCACCGAGTCGCTCTGGGCGTACACCCACCTGCCGTTCCGCCGGCACTGGCGGGCCGAGGAGATCGCCGCGCACGTGGAGCGGATGGAGGCGGTGCTGGAGGCCGCCGCGCCCGGGTTCCGCAGCCTGGTGGTGGGCCGGCACGTGGCCGGCCCGGCCGAGTTGGAGCGGGACAATCCCAGCCTGGTCGGGGGTGCCCTCGGCGGCGGCACGGCCGCGCCGTACCAGCAGTTGTTCCTGCGCCCGGTGCCCGGCCTGGGTCGTGCCGACACGCCTGTGGACCGGCTCTTCCTGGCCAGCGCGTCGGCCCATCCCGGTGGCGGGGTGCACGGCGCGCCGGGCGCGAACGCGGCCCGGGCCGCGCTGGCCCGGGACCGGGCCCTCACCGGCGCGGTCTACCACCGGGCGATCGCCGCCGCCCAGGACGCCGTCTATCGGTGAGGCGGCGCTGGTTCAGCCGTCGATGTGGCGGTGCCGGGACCGGAGCTTGAACGGCATCAGGGCACTTTCGATCTTGGTGGCGGTGGTCATCTTCGAGGCACCGTCGCGCCGCTCCTCGAAGCGGATCGGCACCTCGAGGATGGTGTGTCCCAGCTTGGTGGCGAGGTAGTGCATCTCGACCTGGAAGCTGTAGCCGTTGGACTGCACCCGCTCCAGCCCGATGTCGCGCAGCGCGTCGGCCCGCCAGATCTTGAAGCCGGCGGTCAGGTCCCGGATCCGCACCCGCAGCAGCGTGTGCACGTAGAGGTTGGCCCAGCCGCTGAGCGCCCGCCGGTACAGCGGCCAGTTCGCGTCCAGCTCGCCGCCGGGGACGTACCGTGAGCCGATCACCACACCGGCCTGCGTGGAGAGCAGGGCGCCGAGCATGCCCGGCAGCGCCTCCGGCGGGTGGGACAGATCAGCGTCCATCTGGGCGACGTACTCGGCGCCGCCGTCGAGCGCCCGGCCGATCCCGTCCACGTACGCCCGTCCGAGTCCCTCCTTGCCGGGCCGGTGCACGACCTCGACCCGCTCGGGGTGCTCGATGGCGAGCTTGTCGGCGACCTCGCCGGTCCCGTCCGGGGAGTTGTCGTCGGCGACCAGTACCTTCAGGCCGGGCAGCGGCAGCGCGAGCAACCGCTCGACCAGCACCGGCAGGTTGCCCGCCTCGTTGTAGGTCGGCACCACGACGGTCAGCCGCACGTCCCGCCACGGCGAGGGCAACTGGACGGGTTCGATCATGGGGGACATCCTCGGTCGGCGGACAGGGTCCCTCAGAGGGTAGCCAGTTGTCCCTTCCGGGGGGAAATTGCCCGCCGAGGCGTCGCGCCGGTGCCGTCAGTCCGGGGTCTTCTGCCGTCGCGCGATGTCGCAGAGGCGGCGCAGCGTCTCCCAGACCTGCTTGACGGGGGCCTCGATCACTCTGTCCACGATCGCCACCGCTTCGCCGTACCCTCGCCGTGTCCTCGGTAACCGCCCAGGTGGGTTAGCTTCTCCGGGGGCGCGGGTAACGCCACCCGCGGACGGCACCGGCGACCCACCGTCCGCGCCACGCGGCCACCGCGCCGCGACTGACGTTTACTCCCCGGGGCGTCGGGAACCCGCCGCCCGTGCGACGGGACCGTGGGGAGCCGGATCAGCGTAGGTCAGCCGGGGTGCTGACCGCGCCCGGCCGGGCCGGGCCCGCCCCGGTCCTGTTCGACGCGGTCCTGCTGGACCGGGACGGCACCCTGGTCGAGGACGTGCCGTACAACGGCGATCCGGACAAGGTACGCCCGATGCCGGGCGCGCGCGCCGCCCTGGACCGGTTGCGCGCCGCCGGACTCAAGCTAGCCGTGGTGACCAACCAGTCCGGGCTGGCCCGGGGCCTGTTCACCGAGCGGCAACTGGACCGGGTGCACCGCCGGATCGAGGAACTGCTCGGCCCGTTCGACTCCTGGCAGGTGTGCCCGCACGACGACGGGGACGGCTGCGCCTGCCGCAAGCCGGCACCGGGTCTGGTGCACGCCGCCGCCGACGCGCTGGGCACCGTGCCCGCCCGCTGCGTCCTGATCGGCGACATCGGTCGTGATGTCACCGCCGCCTTGGCCGCTGGCGCCGCCGGCCTGCTGGTGCCGACGCCGGTGACCCGGGCCGAGGAGATCGCCGCAGCCGGCTGGGTGGCCGACGACCTGCCGGCCGCGGTCGCGGAACTGTTGCGCCGCCAGGCCGCGCTACGACCGGCCCCGGCCGCTCCCGCCACCGGTGGTGGCCGGCGGACCGTGCTGGTGGCGCGCTCGGACTCGGCCGGGGACGTGTTGCTCACCGGACCCGGCATCCGGGCGGTCGCCGCCGGCGCGGAGCGCGTCGTGCTGCTCTGCGGCCCGCGCGGCCGGGCCGCCGCCGACCTGCTGCCCGGCGTCGACGAGGTGATCGAGCACCGGTTGCCCTGGATCGACCCGGTGCCCGGCCCGGTCGAGCCGGCGCGGCTCACCGCGTTGATCACCCGGCTCGCCGCGGTGGCCGCCGACGAGGCGGTCATCTTCACCTCCTTCCACCAGTCGCCGCTGCCGCTGGCGCTGCTGCTGCGGATGGCCGGGGTCGCGCGGATCGCCGCGATCAGCGACGACTACCCGGGCAGCCTGCTCGACGTACGGCACCGGGTGCCGGTCGGCGTGCCCGAGGCCGAACGCGCCCTGTCCCTGGCGGCCGCGGCCGGCTACGCGCTGCCCGCCGGGGACGGGCCGTACCTCCGGTTGCGTCCGGCACCACCACCGCCACCCGCGGTCGGCGACCCGGGCTACGTGGTGCTGCATCCCGGCTCGGCCGCGCAGGCCCGGGGCTGCCCGCCGGAGGTGGCCGAACGGATCGCCAGGCGGCTGACCGCCGCCGGGCACCGGGTGGTGGTCACCGGTGGCCCGGCCGAGCGTGACCTGACCGCCCGGGTCGCCGGTGGACACGCCGTGGACCTGGGCGGCGGCACCGGGCTGGCCGAGCTGTCCGCGGTCGTCGCCGCCGCCGGTGCGGTGGTGGTCGGCAACACCGGCCCGGCGCACCTGGCCGCCGCCCATGGGGTGCCGGTGGTGAGTCTCTTCGCCCCCACCGTCCCGTTCGGCCAGTGGGGGCCGTGGCGGGTGCCGACGGTACGCCTCGGCGACGCCACCGCCGCCTGCCGCGACACCCGGGCCGCGCACTGTCCGATACCCGGCCACCCCTGCCTGCGCGGCGTCGAGCCGGACAGCGTCCTGGACGCCCTGCGGCTGCTGGGCGTACCGGCGCGGGGGCCGGCGACCGTGGTCGGCGCGGTGTCGCGGGTCGCGCCGCCGGTGGTCGCCGGTGGTGGTGGGAGGACGCGATGAACATCCTGCTCTGGCACGTGCACGGCTCCTGGACCACCTCGTTCGTGCACGGCAAGCACCGCTACCTGGTGCCGGCGACCCCGGACCGGGGCCCGTACGGACTCGGCCGGGCGCGCACCTACACCTGGCCGGAGAGCGCCGCGGAGGTGAGCCCCGAGCAGCTCCGCGACGCCGAGGTCGACGTGGTGATCCTGCAACGGCCCGAGGAGGTCGACCTGGCCGCCGAGTGGCTGGGCCGCCGCCCGGGACGCGACCTGCCGGCGATCTACGTGGAGCACAACACCCCGAAGGACGGGCAGGTCCCGCACAGCCGACACCCGATGGCGGACCGGGACGACCTGCTCATCGCCCACGTGACCGCGTTCAACGAACTCTTCTGGGACACCGGTTCGACCCGGACCACGGTCGTCGACCACGGCATCGTGGCACCGGCCGTGGCGTACACCGGCGAACTGGACCGGCTCGCCGTGGTGATCAACGAACCGGTACGCCGGTGGCGGGTCACCGGCACCGACCTGCTGCCCCGGTTCGCCGAGATCGCCCCGCTCGACGTCTTCGGCCTGAAGGTGGCCGGGCTGGCCGCGCATCTCGGCCTGCCCGCCGACCGGCTCACCAGCCACGACGACGTGCCGCAGCACCGGATGCACGCCGAGCTGGCGCGGCGGCGGGCGTACCTGCACCTGTGCCGGTGGACCTCGCTCGGGCTGAGCCTGATCGAGGCGATGAGCATGGGCATGCCGGTGGTGGCGCTGGCCAGCACCGAGGCGGTGATGGCGGTGCCGCCGGACGCCGGTGCCCTCTCCACCCGGGTCGACGACCTGCTGGCCGCCGCCGGCCGGTTCGTCGCCGAACCGGAGCAGGCGCGCCGGGCCGGCGTACAGGCCCGCGCCGCGGCCCGCGAACGCTACGGCCTCGACCGTTTCCTCGCCGACTGGGACCGGCTCCTGGAGGAGGAAGTATGCGGATAGCGATGATCTCGGAGCACGCCAGCCCGCTCGCCATCCTCGGTGGCGAGGACGCCGGCGGCCAGAACACGCACGTGGCGGAACTCGCCGCCGCGCTCGCCGCCGCCGGGCACGACGTCCGCGTCTACACCCGCCGCGACGCGGTCGACCTGCCGGTGATCGTCCGCGCCCCGGACGGCTACGACGTGGTGCACGTACCGGCCGGTCCGGCCGAGCCGGTGGCCAAGGACGCGCTGCTGCCGCACATGCGGCCGTTCAGCGCCTGGCTGGTGGAGCGGTGGCGCGGCGGGGACTGGACCCCCGAGGTGATCCACGCGCACTTCTGGATGAGCGGACTGGCCGCGCTGGAGGCCAGCCGGCAGACCGGGACACCCGTGGTGCAGACGTACCACGCGCTCGGCACCGTCAAGCGCCGCCACCAGGGCGTGCAGGACACCAGCCCGGCCCGGCGGATCGGCTACGAACTCCAACTGGGTCGCACGGTGGACCGGGTGATCGCCCAGTGCCGCGACGAGGTCGGCGAGCTGGTCCGGATGGGGGTGCCCCGGTCCCGGATCACTGTCGTCCCGTCCGGAGTCAACCTGGCCACCTTCGCCCCGCTGGGCCCGGCCGCCGAACGCGAACCCGACCGGGCCCGGATCCTCACCGTCGGCCGGCTGGTGGAACGCAAGGGATTCCAGACCGTGGTCCGCGCCATGACGCACGTACCCGACGCGGAGTGTGTGGTGGTGGGTGGCCCACCGGCCGGCCTGCTGGAGACCGACCCGTACGCCCGCCGGTTGCGGGCCCTGGCCGGCACCTGCGGGGTGGCCGACCGGGTCCGCCTGGTCGGCGCGGTGCCGCGCGAGGAGATGGGCCGCTGGTACCGGTCCGCCGACATCCTGGTCGCCGCCCCCTGGTACGAGCCCTTCGGCCTGACCCCACTGGAGGCGATGGCGTGCGGGGTGCCGGTGGTGGCGACCGCCGTCGGCGGGTTGCGGGACACGGTGGTCGACGGTGTGACAGGCGATCTGGTGCCGGCCCGGGATCCGAAGGCGCTGGGGCAGACGCTGCGCCGGCTGCTCGACGACCGGATCCGCCGCTTCGCCTACGCGGGCGCGGCTCGGGCCCGGGCCCGGCAGCACTACTCCTGGACCGTCACCGCCGAGCGGCTCGCCGAGGTCTACGCCGAGGTGGCCGCCGTGCACCGACCCAGCCGGGTGGTGGCCTGATGCCGGCGCGGAACCCCCTCGACGAACACCTGACGCTGCTGGCCGCGGCGCTGCCGCCGTACCGGCGGTGCGAGCCGTTGCTGGCCCGCTGGGGTGCGGCGCTGGCGCGCCGGCTCACCGCCGGCGGTCGGCTGCTGGTGGCCGGCAACGGCGGCAGCGCCGCCGAGGCACAGCACCTGACCGCCGAACTGGTGGGCAAGCTCCGCGACGACCGCCAGCCGCTCTCCGCCATCGCCCTGCACGCCGAGACCTCGGCGCTGACCGCGATCGGCAACGACTACGGCTACGACGAGGTCTTCGCCCGCCAGGTGCGGGCCCACGGCCGCCCCGACGACATGCTGCTGCTCCTCTCCACCAGCGGCGGCAGCCGTAACCTGCTCGCCGCCGCGGCGGCGGGCCGCGACGCCGGGCTGCGCTGCTGGGCCTTCACCGGCCCGGCCCCGAACCCGCTCGCCGACGCCTGCCACGAGGTGCTGGCCGTCGACTCCCCGGACAGCCAGGTGGTCCAGGAACTGCATCTGGTCTCCAGCCACCTGCTCTGCGAGTACGTCGAGTTGGCGTTGCCGGACTGTCTGGCGGCGACGGTGCCGGCTGCGCCGGCCGCCGGCCCGGTGCGGGCCGGCGTCGAGGTGGTGCTGGACGGCGGTGCCAGCCGGCCGGTCGAGGCATGAGGAGGAGAGCGTGACAGGACCTGTGGTGGTGGTCGGCGACACCCTGCTCGACCGGGACGTCGAGGGCATCGTCAACCGGCTCTGTCCGGATTCCCCGGCCCCGGTGCTGGACGAGATGGCGCACGTCGACCGGCCCGGCGGCGCCGGGCTCGCCGCGCTCTTCGCCGCGCTGCGCGGTGCCGAGGTGGTGCTGGTCACCGCGCTCGCCGACGACGCGGGCGGGGCCCGGCTCGGCGTGCTGCTGGCCGCCGCGGGGGTGCAGGTGTATCCGTTGCCGCTGGCCGGCGCCACGCCGGAGAAGATCCGGTTGCGGGCCGGGGGCCGGGTGCTGCTGCGCCACGACCGGGGTGGCGGCGCGGGCGAGCCGGGGAACCCCGCCGAGGCGGTGCTGCGGGTCATCGAGCGGGCGTCGGTGGTGCTGGTCAGCGACTACGGCCGGGGGGTGGCGCGCCAGCCGGCGCTGCGGGCAGCCCTGGCCGCGACCCGGGCCCCGGTGGTGTGGGATCCGCACCCGCGCGGGCCGGCGGCGGTGCCCGGGGTGCATCTGGCCACCCCGAACGAGAACGAGGTGCGGGACCTGGTGGAGGTCCCGGCGGCGGCCACCCGGCTGGCCAGCGCCGCCGAGGGCGCCGAGCGGCTGCGCCAGCGCTGGCGGGCCGGCGCGGTAGCGGTCACGCTGGGCGCCGACGGCGCGTTGCTCAGCCATGCCGGTTCGACGCCGCTGATGGTGCCCGCCCCGATCGCCGCCGAGGGGGACACCTGCGGTGCCGGCGACCGCTTCGCCGCCACCGCCGCGCTCGCCCTGGCCCGGGGCGCGGTGGTCTCCGAGGCGGTGCAGGAGGCGGTGGCCGACGCCTCGGCGTACGTCGCGGACGGCGGAGTGGCGAGTGCGCTGCCGCCGCCGGTACGCCGGGCGCCGCAGGCGGTGCACGCCGCGGTGGACGGTGACCGGGTCGGAGTGGCCGCGGCTGCCGCTGTGGTGGCCCGGGTCCGGGCGGCCGGCGGGACGGTGGTTGCCACCGGCGGTTGCTTCGACCTGCTGCACGCCGGTCACGTGGCGACCCTTCAGGCCGCTCGACAGCTCGGTGACTGTCTGGTGGTGTGCCTCAACTCCGACGCCAGTGTCGGCGGCCTGAAGGGACCGGACCGGCCGGTCATGCGCCACGACGACCGCAGCCGGTTGCTGGCCGCGCTGAGCTGCGTCGACGCGGTCATGATCTTTGACGAGCCGACGCCGGCCGCGGCGCTGTCCTGGCTGCGTCCGGACATCTGGGTCAAGGGCGGGGACTACGCCACCGGTGGCGGTGACGGTGATGCCTTGCCCGAGGCGGAGATCCTGCGCCGGTGGGGAGGGCACACGGTGGTGGTGCCATACCTGGACGGCCGCTCCACCAGCCAACTGATCGCCGCGAGCCGTGAGGTCCGGGCATGAGCCCGGCGCGGACCGTGCTGGTCACCGGCGGGTCCAGCGGGCTGGGGGCGGCGGTCGTCGCGGCGGTGGCCCAGGCCGGCGGGCGACCGCTGGTGCTGGACCGGCGGGCACCTGCCGACGGGGTGCCGTGGATCGAGTGCGACCTGGCCGACACCCGGGGCGCGGAGCAGGCCACCCGACAGCTCGCCGAGCGGGTGGGTGGGCTGGACGCCGTGGTCACCGCCGCCGGCATCGACGTGCCCGGCCGGCTCGCCGACGTGCCCGGCGAGACCTGGGACCGGATCGTCACGGTGGACCTGCTGGCCACCGCGGCGGTGATCCGGGCCGCCCTGCCGTTCCTGGAGGCGTCCCGGGGCAGCGTGGTCACGGTGGCGTCCACGCTGGGCCTGAAGGCGGTGAGCGACGCGACGGCGTACTGTGCGGCCAAGTTCGGGGTGGTCGGGTTCACCCGGGCCCTCGCCGCCGAACTCGCCGGCCGGGTGGGCGTCACACTGCTGGTGCCGGGCGGGATGCGGACCGCCTTCTTCGACGAGCGGGACGCGCAGTACCGCCCGGGGCCGGACGCGATCCTCAACGATCCGGCGGACACCGCCGCGGCGGTGCTGTTCGCGCTCTCCCAGCCGGCCGGCTGCGCGGTCCGCGAGCTTGTGGTCTGCGCCGAGCAGGAGACCTCGTACCCGTGATCCTGGCCCTGCGCGCGTTGGGCGTCGGTGACCTGGCCACCGGGGTTCCGGCGGTGCGGGCGCTGCGGGCGGCCTACCCGGAGCGGGAGTTGGTGCTCGCCGCGCCGGCCTGGCTGGCTCCGCTGGTCGCGCTCGTCGGCGGCGTGGACCGGCTGCTGCCCAGCGACGGACTGGGCCCGCTGGACCATGCTGGCGGTGCGGTAGAGGTCGCGGTCAACCTGCACGGCCGGGGCCCGGACTCGCACCGGCTGCTCGCCGCGACCCGACCCGGCCGGCTGCTCGCCTTCGCCAACCCCGAGGCCGGGCACCACGAGGGACCGCCGTGGGACGACGACGAGCACGAGGTGGCACGCTGGTGTCGCCTGTTGGCGGCGTACGGCATCGCGGCCGACCCGACGGACCTGGACCTGCGCCGCCCCGAGCCGGGCGAGCTGCCCACCGGTGTCACCGTGCTGCACCCGGGCTCGAAGGTCGCCGCCAAGCGCTGGCCGGCCGGGCGGTACGCGGCCCTGGCCCGGGAGTTGACTGCCCGGGGCCACCGGGTGGTGCTCACCGGCGACGCGGGGGAGTGGAGCATCGCCGGGTCGATCGCCGCCGAGGCCGGGCTGTCCCCCGGCGCGGTGCTGGCCGGCGGGACCGACCTCGGTCGACTGGCCGGGCTGGTCGCGGGCGCCCGGCTGGTGATCAGCGGCGACACCGGGGTGGCCCATCTGGCCACCGGTTACCGCGTCGCCTCGGTGGTGCTGTTCGGCCCGGTGCCGCCGAGCCGGTGGGGCCCGCCGCCGGAGCGCCGGCGACACCTGGCGCTCTGGGCCGGTCCGGGGGCATGGCCGGGCTGGGACGGGGTAGGCAGCCATCCCGCGTTGGCCGCGCTCAGCGTCGACGAGGTGCTGGCGGCCGTGGACGAGGTGGAACGGGTGGTGCGTGCCGACCGTGCGGTTGCGGCGTAGCGATCCGGGCCGGCCGGGGTACGCCCGGCGGCGGCGCGGTGCCGGCTGGTCGTTTCTCGACCCGCGCGGCGAGCCGGTACGCGACCTCGACGAGCTGTCCCGGTTGCGGTCGCTGGTCATCCCACCCGCGTGGCGTGACGTCTGGATCTCGCCGTACCCGCACGGGCACATCCAGGCCACCGGCATCGACGCCGCGGGCCGCAAGCAGTACCTCTATCACCCGCTCTGGCGGCAACGGCGGGACGAGGCGAAATTCGACCATGTGTTGGAGGTGGCGCGCCGGTTGCCGGTGCTGCGGGAACGGGTCGGTCACGACCTTGCCGGACGCGGGCTGCGCCGGGAACGGGTGCTGGCGACGGTGACCCGGCTGCTGGACACCGGCATCTTCCGTATCGGCAGCGACCAGTACGCCGCCGGCGACGATCCGACGTTCGGGGTGGCCACCCTGCGTCCCGAGCACGCCCGGTCCCGGCGCGGCTGTGTGCTCTTCGAGTTCCCCGCCAAGGGCGGCATCGAGCAGGCCCGGCTGGTGGAGGACCCCGAACTGTGCCGGGTGCTTGTCAACCTGCGTCGCCGGCGGCGGGCCGCGGACCGGCTCTTCGGCTACTGGGACGGACGCGACTGGCGGGACGTCCGCGCCGACGAGATCAACGACTATCTGCGTACGGCGAGCGGCGGCGAGATGACCGCGAAGGACTTCCGCACCTGGCACGCGACGGTGCGGGCCGCCACCGAACTGGCCGGGTTCGCCACGGCCCGGTCCGTCACGGCCCGGCGACGGGCGGTCGCCGGGGTGATGCGGGAGGTGGCGGAGCTGCTGGGCAACACCCCGACGGTGGCCCGCACGTCCTACGTCGATCCCCGGGTGGTGGACCTGTTCCACGACGGCGTGGTCGCCCCGGTCACCCGGGACGCTCCCCGAGAGCAGGCCGAAGAGGCGGTGCTGACCCTGCTGGAGCGGGCCTGACGGCCGTTTCAAGATCGGGGCTGCGCGAAAGGGCAGCGCGGCTGGCTGCCCGTGTCCTTCACGAGACGCCGCAACTGGTGCCCAAAACCGGTCCGGAAGCCGCGACATGCCGCAACTCGTGCTGGCGAGCAGGCTCGTCCACCCGGGCGTGTGCGTGGAGTGAAGCAGAGCAGAGGAGGGCCGGACAGCAGGTGGCGACGGCGACACGTTCATCGCC
Organism: Micromonospora endophytica; assembly: GCF_003236305.1. Taxonomy (GTDB): domain Bacteria; phylum Actinomycetota; class Actinomycetes; order Mycobacteriales; family Micromonosporaceae; genus Micromonospora; species Micromonospora endophytica. The sequence continues at coordinate 22,253 of NZ_POTX01000018.1, forward strand.
ACGGAGGGTCACCGACGCAGAGTGGAGAGCCCCGGCAGCCAACAGCTACCTATTGATTTTGAAACGGTCGTGGGAGCGGGCCTGAGTCAGACCCAGCGGACTTGGCGTATCGCAGCGATTGGCATGAGCAGCGTGATGTCACGGTGAAATTTTGATTTCTCGCTGAGATCACGGCTGTTCGACCAGATGCTCCTGGTTCCCGTCGTCGACCACCTCGCCCGACGCGTACACCACACCAAGGAGGGCTGCTTCCCGCCCGATCCCACCCGCTTCCCCTGACTCATATCACCGGATCTTCAGGCGCGGGAGTTGATCAGCATTTCGACGCCGTCGAGGATCCGGTCGAGGCCGAACCGCCACTCCAGGTCGTCGTCCTCGTCCTCCTCCTCGCCGACCTCGGCCATCAGCTCGTGGATCGCCGGATACGGCCCGGTGGCGGTGACCACGGCCAGGTGGTGCCAGTAGCGCTGGCCCGCCTCGTTCGGTGTCTGTCCGGTCCGGGCCGCGGCCTCGGCGAGGTCGGCGGTGAGCATTGCCCAGCTGCGCGCGTACCCGCTTACCAGCAGGACGGTGGAGACCCGCTCGGTGGCGCGCAGTCCGGTGCCGCGCAGCGCGAGGAAGCCGTACTCCATCCAGCGCACCGAGTTGGGGTTGATCGGCGCGCCGCTGAGCGGCACCTGCTGCATCCACGGTTGGCGGCGGAGCGCGGCGAGGTTCCCCTCGCCCCAGCGGGCCAGCGCCGGTCGCCAACCCTCGTCGGGGCCGCGCGGCGGAGGTGGCGACCCGTACGCGGTGTCGACCATCAGGTCCAGCAGGTCGTGCTTGGTCGGCACGTACCGGTAGAGGGACATGGTGCCCACGCCCAGCTCGCTGGCGATCCGGCTCATCGACACCGCGGCCAGCCCGTCGGCCTGGGCCACCCGGATGGCGGTGGCCACCACCTGTTCCAGGCTGAGGCTGCGCTTCGGGCCCCGGGACGGACGGTCGCGCAGTCCCCAGGCGAGCGCGATGTTCTCGGGCAGCGGCACGTCGTTCGGCAGGTCGCTGTCGGGTTCGCCCACTCCACCTCCCAGGCCGGGCTTGACGATCATCCTAGCTTCTGCGTACGGTCTACGCATTAAAGCGTATGCCATACGCAGATAACGGAGGGTGAGTTGTGCCTGAACCACCAGCTGTCGAACTTGTCGACCTGCGCAAGTCCTTCGGTGATGTCGTCGTCCTCGACGGCCTCTCCCTGCGGGTGCCGATGGGCGGGGTGCACGCCCTGCTCGGCCCGAACGGCGCCGGCAAGACCACCACGGTGCGGATCCTGGCCACGCTGACCCGGCCCGACGCAGGCAGCGTCCGGGTCGCCGGCCATGACGTCCTGCGCGAGCGGCGGCGGGTGCGGCGCACCATCAGCCTCGCCGGGCAGCACGCGGCCCTCGACGACGAGCAGACCGGCGCGGAGAACCTGACCATGCTGGCCCGGCTCACCGGGCTGTCCCGGCCGGCGGCCCGCGAGCGAGCCGCCACGCTGCTGGAGCGTTTCGACCTGACCGCTGCCGCCGGGCGGCGGGTGCGGACGTACTCCGGCGGGATGCGCCGTCGTCTCGACCTGGCGGCCAGCCTGGTCGGCACGCCCTCGGTGATCTTCCTCGACGAGCCCACCACCGGCCTGGACCTGCGCAGCCGGCAGGGGCTCTGGGAGATGATCGGCGAGTTGGCCCGGGCCGGGGTGACGGTGCTGCTCACCACGCAGTACCTGGAGGAGGCCGACCGCCTCGCCGAACGGATCGCGGTGCTGCACGGCGGGCGGCTCGCCGCCGAGGGGTCCGCGGCCGACCTCAAGCGGCGGTACGGCGCCCAGCGGCTGGAGCTGACCTGGGCCGACACCGCCGGCTACGCCGTGGCGGCGGCCCGGTTGGGCGATCGCGTGATCCACCAGGAGCCGGCCCGGCGGGAACTGGCGGTGGCCACCGACGGCAGCGCGCCACACGTACGCCACCTGCTCGACGAGGTCGACCCGGACCGGCACGGGGTGGTCCGGTTCACCGTGCGGGAGGCGACCCTGGACGACGTCTTCCTGACTCTCACCAGTGCGGCGACGCGACCCGACCCGGAGGTGGCGGGTGTCTGAACTGAGTTTCCGGCCGGTGCACGCCACCGCGATGATCGGCCGCTGCGTACGACTGTCCCGGCGCAACATCGACGCGCTGCTCACGTCGCTGCTGCTGCCGGTGCTCCTGATGCTGCTCTTCGTCTACCTCTTCGGCGGGGCGATCCAGACCGGCACGGAGTATGTGACCTACGTGGTCCCCGGTGTGCTGCTGCTCTGCGCCGGCTTCGGTGCCGCGGGCACCGCGGTGAGCGTGACCACGGACATGACGAACGGCATGATCGAGCGGCTGCGCACGATGGACGTGGGCGCCACGTCGATCATCGGTGGGCATGTGCTGGCGAGCGTGGCCCGTAACGCCGTCTCCACCGTGCTGGTGCTGGGGGTGGCGGTCGCCATCGGGTTCCGGCCGGCCGTCGAGCCGCTGCGCTGGCTGGCCGCCGGCGGCGTACTGCTGCTGTTCCTGCTCGGGGTCTCCTGGCTGTCGGCGGCGTTCGGGCTGCTCGCCCGGACCCCCGAGGCGGCCAGTGGCTACACCTTCCTGGTGATATTCCTGCCCTACCCCAGTAGCGCTTTCGTGCCGGTCGAGACGATGCCGAGCTGGCTGCGCGGCTTCGCCGAGCACCAGCCCGTCACCCCGGTCATCGAGTCGCTGCGCGCCCTGTTACTGGGCACCCCAGTCGGCGCGGCACCCCTGCGGGCCACCCTCTGGTTCCTCGCCCTACTGGCGGTAGGCATGCTGCTCTCCGCCGCATTCTTCCGCCACCGCACCACCTGACCCCCCTTCCACAAATCTCCCCGTTGATCATGAGGTTAGCGGCAGTTGAGGAGATCAACTTCGCCGCTAACCTCATGATCAACGGGGAGTCTGGGGGGTCGGGGGGTTCGGGGTTAGTCGTTGAGGATTTCGGCTAGGCGGTCGCGGAAGCGGCGCTCCGACGGGGTGACGGGGCTGGCACCTAGGCCGAGGATGCCGCCGCTGCTGGCCGCGCCGACCACCTGCTCGGCGATCTCCACCAGCCAGTGCCGGTACGCCCCCGCCTCACCCTCGTCCACCTTGGCCGCCAGCAGCGCCGCGGCCTCCTTGGCCCGGCCCAGCACGTCCTCGGCGTAGGCGCGGGGGTCGGCGGGCGCGATGACCGGCAGTTCCTCGCCGGCTTCCGGGTCGCCCACCCGGGTCACGATCTCCCCGGCCACGGCCGCCACCAGCGGGCTTGCCGACTCCCGGCCGGCCGAGATGCTCTCCAGGCCGGCGGCGCCCTCGGCCATGGTGGCCCGGGCGCCGTCGGACTCGGCGGCGCTCGCCGCGGTGAGCACCGACTGCGGCAGACCGACCAGCAGCCCCCATTCCTCGTCCGAGAAACCGAAACCGGTGTACGCCGGTTCTTCGATCACGGCTGTGTCCCTCCCGCTCGTTCGTCCACCTTCATCGCCGCCCGCATTCCGCGAAACGGCGGCGGCTGGCCCAGGTTAGTTCAGGGTCAGCAGCCCCTGCTCGGACACCACGCTCACCGACAAGGTCTTGTACCCGACCTCCTCGAAGAGGACAGTCATCCGTCCCTCCTCGTAGCTGAGCACCAGACCGGAGCCCCATTCCGGATGCCGGACCTGGCTGTGCACGGGGAACGGCCCGACCGCGCCGTTGTCGGCGACGCTGGTGCCGGCGTGGCAGTTGTCGCAGTGTCCGCAGATCTCGGTCATCTGCTCGCCGAAGTAGGCGAGCAGCGTCTGACCCCGGCACGTGTTGGTCTCGGCGAAGGCGCGCATCATGTCGGTCCGCGACCGGGTCAGGCTCTGCTGACGCTCGGCCTCGGCCAGGGCGGCCTCGGCGGCCTCGACCGGGGCGGGGGAGTAGCGCGGCGCGCCGACGCGCTGCCGCGCCCGGGGCTCGGCGGCGCCGACCTGCTCCAGCAGGGCGAGGTACTGCCCGAGCTTGCGGGGTCCGAGCCCGGTGACCTCGCGCAGTTCCGTGCGGGTGGCCGGGGCGCGGCGCAGCAGCGCGGCCAGGTCGCGCAGTTCGGTGGCGTCGGGCAGGCCGCCGCTGAAGTAGCGTTGCAGCCCTACGTCCTCGGCCTGCCAGAGCAGCAGTACGCGGGCCGACTGCCCGTCACGTCCGGCCCGGCCGATCTCCTGGAAGTAGCTGTCCGGCGAGTCCGGCAACGCCATGTGCACCACCCAGGCGATGTTCGGCTTGTCGATGCCCATGCCGAACGCCGAGGTGGCCACCATGATCGGCACCTGGTCGGCGAGGAAGTCCTCGTGCAGCCGGGCACGGGCACCGCTGGCCATCCCACCGTGGTAGTGCTGCGCCGGGAAGCCGGCCTCGGTGAGCCGGGCGGCGAGTTCCTCGGCCGCCCGGCGGGTGGGCACGTAGATGATGCCGGGTCGCTCGTCCTCGCGCAGCAGCGCGATCAGCCGTCGCCACCGGTAGTCCTCGGTGGCGCAGTGTGCCACCTCCAGGAAGAGATTGGGTCGGTCCAACCCGGAGACCACGATCTCCGGTTGGCGCAGCCGCAGCCGGGCGACGATGTCGTCGCGTACCGGCGGGGAGGCGGTGGCGGTCAGCGCGACCACCGGTGGTCGGCCGATGCCCTCGATGAGCTGACCCAGGGCCAGGTAGTCGGGGCGGAAGTCGTGCCCCCAGGCGGAGATGCAGTGCGCCTCGTCGATCGCGACGAGTGCCGGTTTCAACGCGCGCACCTCGGCCAGCCGGTCCGGGTTGGCCAACTGTTCCGGGGTGATGAAGAGGAACTCGGCCCGGCCGTCGCGGATCTCGGCGATCGCCTCGGCCTGTTGGCTCGCGCTCTCGTCCGAGGAGATCCGCACCGCCCGCAGTTCCGGTCGCTGCCGCTCGTTCAGCGCGGCGATCTGGTCCTGCTGGAGGGCGAGCAGTGGTGAGATCACCACCGTCGGTCCGGGGATCAGGCTGGCCGGGATCTGGTAGATCGCCGACTTTCCGGCGCCGGTGGGGAGCACGACCAGGGCGTCGCGCCGCTTCATCACGGCCCGCATGGCGGCCAGTTGGTTGGGGCGCAGGGCGTTCCAGCCGAACAGGCTGCGCGCCGCGCGCCGCAACGACATCGAATGCGTGGTCAGCTTCATCGAGGGCCGCAGGTACCCGGGTGCGCCGACGGCGAAACCCCGCCGGCGCGGGGTATCCGGCTCACCGTGCCCGGGGCAGCACCTCGCGCTGGTACAACTTCATCAGCCCCTGCCAGTGCGGCCCGGTGTTGGCGACGTAGACCTCGTCGAAGCCGGCCTTGGCGTACGCGTCGATCTTCGCCAGGTGCGCGTCGGTGGCACTGCCGCAGACGATTCCCTCGGCCACCGCCTCCGGGGTGACCAGTTCCGCGGCCTGCGCGAAGTGGCGTGGCGACGGCAGCACCTGCAACAGTTCGCCCGGGATCGCCTCGGTGGGCCAGCGTTCGTACGCCAGCCGTACGCCCTCCTCCTCGGTCGGCGCGTACGCGGCCTTGAAGCCCGCCTGGCACGGCTTGTCGCCACCGCCCTCCTCCCGGAACCGGCGGACCAGGTCGGCGTCGGGCATGGTGTTGATGAAGCCGTCGCCGATGCGGCCGGCGAGCCGCACCGCCTTGGGGCCGAACGCGGAGACGTAGATCTGCGGCGGCGTCTCGGGCCGGGTGTAGATCCGGGCGTGCTCCACCCGGTAGTGCCGCCCGTAGTGGTTGACGAACCCGCCGTCCCACAGCTTCCGCATCACCTCGACCGCCTCCTCCAGCATCTCCAGCCGGACGTCGGCCTGCGGCCACGGGTCGCCGAGGATGTGTTCGTTGAGCGCCTCGCCCGAGCCGACCCCGAGGACGAATCGGCCGCCGAGCAGTACCGCGCTCGTCGCCGCGGCCTGGGCCACCACGGCCGGGTGGATGCGTGTGGTCGGGCAGGTCACCGCCGTGGTGACCGGCAGCGAGACGGCCTGGCTCAGCGCACCGATCACCGACCAGACGAAGGGGCTCTGGCCCTGGGCGTCGATCCACGGATGGTAGTGATCAGAGATCCAGAGCGCGTCGAACCCGGCCTGTTCGGCGGCCCGCGCCTGCGCCAGCAACTCGGCGGGCGAGTATTCCTCAGTGGACAGGAAGTAGCCGACCTTCATCTTTCCCCCTCACCGTGGTGGTGCCTGCGGCGGTACCCAGGCGGGGGCCGGTCACACCACGAAAGGGCCGGTCACACCACCGGAGGGGCTCAGCGCCGGAACATCGCCCGGATCGCGACGAAGAGCAGCAGGCCGCCGACCACCAGGCCGAGCAGTCGTACGCCAGGGATGTCGGCCGGGCTCGTCGCGTCGGCAAGCAGCAGCGGGTCCATCTCCGCACTGTCCCGGGGCAGCGCTCCCAGAGCAACTGTAAGGTTTATTGACTAATTGGGTAGCCCGGTGTGACCATGTCTGCACCGCCGGGTGGCGGGGAGTCCACGGCGCAGGAGGCGGGGGGCGACGCTCGCATGGGCGAGAGCAATCTGGCGGGGCTGGCCGCCGCGGTGCTGCAACCAGGCTTCGTCGGCACCGTCCCACCGGCCTGGGTGTGCCGCTGGCTGGGCGAGGGGCTCGGCGCGGTGGTGCTGTTCAGTCGCAACGTCGTCGACCCGGGGCAGGTGGCCGCGCTCACCGCGACGCTGCGCGCGGAACGACCCGACGTGATCGTCGCCATCGACGAGGAGGCCGGGGACGTCACCCGCATCGAGTCCGGCCGGGGCAGTTCCCGTCCGGGGAACCTGGCTCTCGGCGCGGTGGACGATCCGGCGCTCACCGAGCAGGTCGCCCGCGACCTCGGCGACGAACTCGCCGTCGCCGGCATCACCCTGAACTACGCGCCGGACGCCGACGTCAACGCCAACCCGGACAACCCGGTGATCGGCGTACGGGCCTTCGGCGCCGAGCCGACGCTTGTCGCCCGCCACACCAGCGCCTGGATCCGGGGCCTCCAGGCCGGTGGCGTCGCCGCCTGCGCCAAACACTTTCCCGGCCACGGCGACACCCGGGTCGACTCGCACCACGACCTGCCCCGGATCAGCGCGGACATCGACCGCCTGCACGCCGTCGAACTGGCTCCGTTCCGGGCCGCCGTCGCGGCCGGCGTGCAGGCGGTGATGACCGGACACCTGCTGGTGCCGGCGCTCGACCCCGAGCTGCCGGCCACGCTCAGCGGGCGGATCCTGGGGGGCCTGCTGCGCGAGGAGATGGGCTTCAACGGTGTGGTGGTGACCGACGCGGTGGAGATGCGCGCGGTCGCCGGCCGGTACGGCATCGCCGGTGCGGCGGTGCGGGCGCTGGTCGCCGGCGCGGACGCGATATGCGTCGGCGGTGAACACGCCGACGAGGAGACCGCGCGGCACCTGCGGGACACGATCGTGGCGGCGGTGGTCACCGGGGAACTGCCGGAGGAGCGGCTCGCCGAGGCGGCGAAGCGGGTCGGTCAGCTCGCGGCGTGGACGATGGCCGCCCGCGCGGCCCGACCTGACGATGCCGCCCGCCCGGCCAGCGGCGGCTCGGCGATCGGATTGGCTGCCGCGCGGCGCGCGCTGCGGGTCACCGTCGCCGACCGGGCGGCCCCGGCGTTGCCGTTGACCGTCGCGCCGCACGTGGTGGAGTTCGCGCCGCCGCACAACATCGCGATCGGGTCGGCGACCCCGTGGGGAGTGGCCGCCCCGCTGACCGAGGTCATGCCAGGCACCACGAGCGTCCGCTGGCGCTCCGAGACGCTGCCCACCGACCCGATCGCCGGGGCCGCCGGCCGCCCGCTGGTCCTGGTCGTGCGGGATCTGCACCGGCACGGCTGGATGCGCGCGGCCGTCGACCGGGCGCTGGCCCAGCGGCCCGACGCGGTGGTGGTGGAGCTGGGGGTGCCGGCCCGGGTGGTGGGCGCGGTGCACGTGGCAACCCATGGCGCCACCCGGGCCACCGGCCGGGCCGTGGCCGAGCTGCTCGGCGCGGCGGCGGTCAGTCCAGGCTGGTGACCAGGTCCGCGTACTCGGGGTGGCGGTCGATGAAGGCGGCCATGAACGGGCACCGGGGCACCACCCGCTGACCCTGCGCGCGAACCTTGTCCAGCGTGCCGCGCATCAGCGCCGAGCCGACGCCCCGGTTCTGGAAGCCCGGGTCCACCTCCGTGTGCGTGAAGATCAGCACGTCGTCTCGCGGCACGTACTGGGTGAAGCCGGCGAGCGCGTCGTCGACCAGGATCTCGAAGCGGCGGTTGGCGGGATCGTCCTCGATCAGCATGCTCACCTGTCCATTGTCCCCGGCCGTGCCGCGACACCGGAGCGGTTCGCCGGTGCGGCGTACCCTTGTCCGCGTGATGACGAAGCCCTCCGCTGGCAAGCTCCTTCGTACCCCGGCCCGCAAGAGCGCCCTGGCGCTTGTCGGTCTCGCGCTCGGCGCGGCCCTGTCCGCCGGCTGCAGCAGCGAAGGGGCCAGCACCGACTGCCGTCTGGACGCCTGCACTGTCACCTTCGACCGGGGCGTGGACGCCCAGGCCAGCATCCTCGGTGTGGACGCCCGGTTGGTCGAGGTCAAGGACGACGTCGTCACCATCGAGGTGGCCGGGCAGCAGCTCTCCCTGACGGTCGGCCAGCAGGCCGCCGACGTCGGCGGCCTCGCGGTCACCCTGGACAGCGTCACCGATTCCGAGGTCCGGGTGGACATCTCGCGGAACCCCGGCTGACCTCGGTCGCGGGCGGCGACAGGCACGTTTGGAAATCTTCACGTTCGGAGATTGAGGGCCCATGTCTCTCACCCGTAACGCCGAAGCCACCGCCTCCCGTACGGCTGACAGCCGGTGGCTGGAACTTCTCGCCCGGGCCGGTTTCATCGGCTACGGGATCGTGCACCTGTTGTTCGGCTGGCTGGCACTGCAGATCGCGTTCGGCAACTCGTCCGACGACGGCGACCAGTCCGGCGCGCTGCGTACCCTCGCCGAGCAACCGATGGGTCAGTTCGTCGTCATCGCCATCGCCGTCGGCATGGTCGCGATGGCGATCTGGCAGGCTCTGGAAGCGGCCGTCGGCCACCAGACCGAACGCGGCAACGACCGCACCAAGGAGCGGGTCATCTCCGCCGCCCGGACGGTCATCTACCTCTGGCTGGCCTGGACGGCCTGGAAGGTCTTCTCCAACGCCAACTCCGACAGCGCCTCGCAGCAGGAGGAGCTGACCGCCCGCCTGATGGAGTCCACCGGCGGTCGGTGGCTGGTCGGGCTCGCCGGCCTGGGCCTGATCGGGCTCGGTATCGGCATGGCCATCTACGGCTTCAAGAAGAAGTTCATGAAGCGCCTCAAGACCGGCGAGATGAACGCCAAGACCACCCAGCTGGCCCGTCGGCTCGGCATGGCCGGCTACATCTCCCGGGGCAGCGCGTTCGCCGTCACCGGTCTGCTTGTCGTGCTGGCCGCCGTCAACTACGACCCGGAGAAGGCCCGTGGCCTGGACGCCGCCCTGCGTACGCTGCGTGACCAGCCGTTCGGCGCCATCCTGCTGACGCTCATCGGTCTGGGCATCGCCGCCTTCGGCCTCTACTGCTTCCTCCAGTCCCGCTACCGCAAGGTCTGACTTCTCCGCCACCCCGCAGTGGCCGGCGGCGAAGATCCGAGGCAACATTGCCCCTTTATGTGGATCTCGCCGCCGGTGGAGAAGGAGAAGAACAGGTGCACAGCTACCTCGTGACGATCGTCGCCGCGCTCGCCGCGGCGGCGATCGCCCTTGCCGTGGTCGAGGTGGTCCATCGCCTCACCAAGCGATGGGGTCGCCGGTCGCTGCTGTTGACCGAGCTGTCGGAGCACGCGCACCGCTCCTTCCAGGTCGCCGCCACCGTGCTGGCCGTGCAGTTCGCCATCCGGTTCAGCACCGGCTACGCGGTCGGCAGCGGCTGGCGGCAGGCCCTGCTGCATCTGCTGGTGCTCGCCGTCATCGCGGCCACCGCCTGGCTGGTCGCCTCGCTGCTGGTGGTCGTCGAGGACACCGCGCTGGCCCGGTTCCGGGTGGACGTGCCGGACAACCGGCACGCCCGCCGGGTCCGCACCCAGGTCGTGATGCTGCGCCGGGTCACCATCGTGGTGATCGTCGTGCTTGCCCTCGGCGTGATGCTGATGACCTTCCCCGCCGTACGCGGCATCGGTGCCGGCGTACTGACCAGCGCCGGTGTGGTCGGTATCGTCGCCGCCCTGGCCGCGCAGAGCCTGCTGGGCAACGTCTTCGCCGGCCTGCAACTGGCCTTCAGCGACGCGGTCCGCCTCGACGACGTGGTGGTGGTCGAGGGGGAGTGGGGCCGGATCGAGGAGCTGACGCTCAGCTACGTGGTGGTGCAGATCTGGGACGACCGGCGGCTGATCCTGCCCACCTCGTACTTCACCAGCACCCCCTTCCAGAACTGGACGCGTACCGAGGCGAAGGTGCTCGGCACCGCCGAGTTCGAGGTCGACTGGTCGGTGCCGGTGCAGGCCATGCGCGAGGAACTGCGCCGCCTGGTGGAGAGCACCGAGCTGTGGGACGGCCGGGTCTGCGTACTCCAGGTGACCGACGCGACCGGCGGCATGATCAAGGTTCGCGCGCTGGTGAGCGCCGGCAGCGCCGGTGCGCTGTGGGACCTGCGCTGCCTGGTCCGCGAGCATCTGGTTGCCTGGGTACGCGACCAGCGGCCCACCGCGATGCCCCGGCTGCGTGCCGAGGTCGGCGACGGCGCGGGGAACCTGCCCTGGCAGTGGGTGCAGCCTCGGCGTCGTCCCAGCACGCCCCGCCCGGCCGACGCCGACGTCCCCGACGACGCCCGCCTCTTCGGCGGCAGCGACGACGGCGACGCGCGCAGCGAAGCCTTCGTCGGCCCCGACGAACCCGCCGCACCCGCCGAAGCCCGCCACTGACCGCGACCGAGTTGCGCCGTCGCTCCCGGAAACGGCCCCGGTGGAGGTTTGGCGGCGCGTTTGGTGGGGACCTGCTGCGCGACGCTTCTGTTCCTTGTCTGCGGACAGGATTGGCAGGCGACGACTTCGGGCATACAGCGCGGGAACGATGAGAGGGGGACAGCATGGCTGATGTGGCGAATGTCCGCACCTCCCACAACGGGAGCGAGCCGTCCACCGCCGAGCTGGTCCAGCGGGCGGCGGAACAGATGTCCCGCCTGGTACGCGACGAACTCGCGCTGGCCCGCGCGGAGTTGACCGAGAAGGGCAAGCACGCCGGCATCGGCCTCGGGTTGCTCGCCGGCGGCGCCGCGCTCGCGTTCTTCGGCCTCGGCGCGCTGCTCACCGCCGCGATCCTCGCGCTGGCCCTGGTGCTGCCGGCGTGGGCCGCCGCCCTGATCGTGGCGGCGGCCGTGTTCCTGATCGCCGGCGTGCTCGCTCTGATCGGCAAGCGGCAGGTCAGCCGGGCTGTCCCGCCGGTGCCGCAGGCGACCGTGCGCAGCCTGCGGGCCGACGTCGATGTGGTCAGCGCCGCGGTGAAGGACAGGGGGCGGGCATGACGGGCAACGGCACCGGCGACACCGAGGCGCTGCGGGAGGAGATCCGGCGTACCCGGGTGGAGCTGGGCGAGACGATGGAGGCGCTGGCCGCCAAGGCCGACGTCAAGAAGCGGTTGAAGTCCTCGGCCGACCAGGCCCGCGAGCGGATGCGGGACCAGGCCGTGCAGACCGTGGCGCGGGTCCGCGCGCAGGCCGGGATGCACCACGAGCAGACCGGGACCGGGGCGCGCTCCGGCCCGGCGCCGTTCGTCGCGCTCGCGGCCGGCGCGGTGGTGGCCGCGGTGGTGTTGCTGATCATTCGAGGGAGGCGTGGGTGAGCAAGGGGATCAGCAAGGTCGCCTACCGGCCGATGGGCATCCTGGCCGGCTTCGCCGCAGGCGCGATCGCGGGGGCGGTCTTCCGCCAGGTGTGGAAGATGACCGCGGGGGACGGCGACGCCCCCAGCCCGACCGACGAGGACCGGCGCTGGGGCGAGATCCTCGCGGCGGCGGCGTTGCAGGGGGCGATCTTCTCCGTCGTCCGGGCCGCCGTGGACCGGGGCGGTGCGGTCGGCGTACGTCGACTCACCGGCCGCTGGCCAGACTAGGAAAAAAAGCGCTTCAGGCCCCTTCCGCCAGCCTGCGGAAGGGGCCTTTCGCCTTGCCTTTCACCGCCACCCAGCGACGCCTACGCATCCGTCAGGTCACATGTCGGAGAATTTCGTCGGGTAGGCTGTGCGAAGTTTTTGCGTACGTGGTTTGCTGGTCCACGCTGTTGCGAGACAGCGTGGGCTGAGAGAAGTCTCCTTCACCGGGGGCCGCCTCAAGCACCGCTGCTCGAAAACGGCCAACCGGCCGCACGGCGTGCTCGGCCGCCAGTTTTAGAAGGAGATACACATGGCGCAGGGAACCGTGAAGTGGTTCAACGCTGACAAGGGCTTCGGCTTCATCACCGTCGACGGCGGGGGTGCTGACGTGTTCGTCCACTTCTCGGCCATCCAGTCCAGCGGGTACCGCTCGCTGGAGGAGAACCAGCGGGTGGAGTTCGAGATCGCCCAGGGCCAGAAGGGCCCGCAGGCCGAGCAGGTCCGCCCCCTCTGAGCGACGCTGTCCGGCGTACGCCGGTCGATGGGTGATCCGACTGCCTGGATCAAGCGAAACCCCGCATCCTGTCCGGGATGCGGGGTTTTCCGCGTGCGGCGGCGGCCGCGCGGTGCGCCGCGTTCAGCGGCGGCCGCGGGCGCGGACCCCCAGCCAGATCAGCGCCACGCCGACCAGCACCAGCCCCGCGCCGATCGCCGCCCCGAGCCGCTGGTCGGTGAGCACGCTGCCCTCGACGTAGCCGAGGCCCTGCACCGTCCAGAGGGCCCCGACGATCATGGCCAGCAGACCGAGGGTGAGGCGGAACCAGCCACTCAACGCCACCTCCCTGCTCCCGCCGCCGGTCGCACCGCCGGCGGGCACCCCGTTCACCACCGGTGATGCACCTGTGCCCGGATCAGCTCGTCGTAGACCGCGCGCACCTCGGCCAGCTCCAGTGTGGACAGCGGCGGCTGCCCGGCAACTGCGGCGTTGGCCCGGGCCTGGGCGGCGTCGCGGGCACCGGGAATGACCACTGTGACGCCCACCTGGTCGAGCACCCAGCGCAGGGCGAACTGGGCCATCGTGCGATCGTCGCCCACCAGCGGAACGAGTCGGCGTACGGCCGCCAGCCCGGTGGCGAAGTCGACGCCGGAGAAGGTCTCGCCGACGTCGAACGCCTCGCCGTGCCGGTTGTACGAGCGGTGGTCGTCGGCGGCGAAGGTGGTCTGCTCGTCGTAGCGGCCGGAGAGCAGGCCACTGGCCAGTGGCACGCGGGCGATGATGCCCACCCCGGCCGCGGCGGCGGCCGGCAGCGCCTGCTCCAGCGGCTTGTGCCGCAGCGCGTTCAGGATGATCTGGACGCTTGCCACCCCCGGCCTGGCGATCGCGGTGAGGGCCTCGTCGCAGGTCTCCACGCTGACGCCGTACCCGGCGATCCGCTTCTCGGCGACCAGGGTGTCGAGCGCGTCGAAGACCGCGTCGTCGGCGAAGACCACTGTCGGCGGGCAGTGCAACTGCACCAGGTCCAGCGTGTCCACGCCGAGGTTGGCCCGGGACCTGTCGGTCCAGCCACGGAAGTTGTCGAGGGTGTACGCCTCGGGTGTCTGCGGCACCCGACGACCCATCTTGGTCGCCACCGTCAGGCCGGCGTCGGGACGGGCGGCGAGGAACCGCCCGATCAGCTGTTCGCTGCGTCCGTCGCCGTACACGTCGGCGGTGTCCAGGAAGGTGACGCCGGCCTCGACCGCGGCGTCCAGCACCGCCATCGCGTCGGATTCGGTGACCGTGCCCCAGTCGGCGCCGAGCTGCCAGGCACCGAGGCCGATCACGCCGACCTGGCGACCCAGGCGGGGGAAGGTGCGTTGCTCCATGCGGTGAGCCTAGTGACAGGCTTGCCGGTCCGCAGGGTCGGGCCTTACCGTAACAATACGTACGTACGGTTTACTGGCGGAGGCGCGATGTGGGATCCGGCGGCGTACCAGCGCTACCACGACGAACGGTCCCGGCCGTTCCACGACCTGCTCGCCCGGGTGGCCGCCGACCGACCCCGCACCGTTGTCGACCTCGGCTGCGGCCCCGGCACCCTCACCGCCACCCTCGCCGACCGCTGGCCCGGTAGCCGGATCATCGGGCTGGACTCCTCGGCCGAGATGATCGCGCGCACCGCCCAGGTGGATGCCCCCGTCACCTTCGCGGTGGCCGACGTACGCCACTGGCGGCCCGACCCGAGCACCGACGTTGTCGTCAGCAACGCGGTGTTGCAGTGGGTGCCCGGCCATCGCGAGCTGCTCACCCGCTGGGCCGGCGAGCTGCCGGCCGGCGCCTGGTTGGCGGTGCAGGTGCCCGGCAACTTCGACGCCCCCTCGCACCAGGCGCTGCGCGAGGTGGCCGCACGCCCGGTCTGGCAGGCCGACCTGGCCGGACTGCTGCGCCCGGACCCGGTCGCCGACCCGGTCGGGTACGCCACGTCACTGGCCGACGTGGGTTGTGCGGTCGACGCCTGGGAGACTACCTACGTGCACCTGCTGCCGGCCCCGCCCGACGCGGACCACCCGGTGCTGACGTGGATGGAGGGCACCGCGCTACGTCCGGTCCGCGCCACGCTGGACCCCGCCGACTGGGCCACCTTCCGGGCCGCCCTCGGCGTACGGCTGGCCGAGGCGTATCCGGCCCGGCGTGGGCAGGTGTGCTTTCCGTTCCGTCGGATCTTCGTTGTCGCCCGCACCGGCGTCCGTTCCCAGGAGAACCCGTGACCGACCTGCGTACCTTCATCGCCGGACTGCCCAAGGCGGAGCTGCACGTGCACCATGTCGGCTCCGCCTCGCCCCGGATCGTGGCCGAGCTGGCCGCCCGCCACGAGGGGCGCAGTCCCGTCCCGGCCGACCCGCAGCAGCTGGTCGACTACTTCGTCTTCCGCGACTTCGCGCACTTCATCGAGCTGTACCTCAGCGTCGTCGACCTCATCCGCGACCAGGAGGACGTCTGGCTGCTCACCCACGAGGTGGCCCGGGAGCTGGCCCGTCAACAGGTCCGCTACGCCGAGCTGACGGTCACCCCGTACTCGCACGTCGCGCGCGGCATCCCGGCGCCGGCGTTCTGCGAGGCGATCGAGGACGCCCGCAAGCGCGCCGCCGCCGACTTCGGCATCGAACTGCGCTGGTGCTTCGACATCCCCGGCGAGGCGGGCCTGCCGGCGGCCGAGGAGACGCTGCGGATCTGCCTCGAGGAGCGCCCGGACGGGCTGATCAGCTTCGGCCTGGGCGGCCCCGAGATCGGGGTGCCGAGGCCGCAGTTCAAGCCGTACTTCGACCGGGCCCGGGCAGCCGGACTGCACTCGGTGCCGCACGCCGGGGAGACCACCGGGCCGCAGACCGTCTGGGACGCCCTGCGTGAGCTGGGCGCCGAACGGATCGGCCACGGCATCTCCGCCGCCGAGGACCCGCAACTGCTGGCCCACCTCGCCGAGCGGCAGATTCCGCTGGAGGTCTGCCCGACCTCCAACGTACGCACGCGCGCGGTGGCCAGCATCGAGGAGCACCCGCTGCCCCGCCTGGTCGAAGCCGGTGTGCTGGTGACCATCAACTCGGACGACCCGCCGATGTTCGGCACCACCCTCGACGACGAGTACGCCGTCGCCGCCGAGCTGCTGCGCGCCGGCCCGCCGCAGGTGGCGGCGCTGGCCCGAGCCGCCGTCACCGCGTCCTTCCTGAACGAGCCCGCCAAACGCCACCTAACCGCCGAGATCGACGCCTACCTGGCCAGCCACGGCTGACCGCCCGACAACGTCGATCTAGGGCCAAGTGTCGTTAGTCGATCTCCAGCAGCGACGATAAGCCCTAGATCGACGTGGTGGGGGACAGGGTGGCGCGCGGCGGGAGGCTGTGGTGTGGGGGGACCGTGACTCCCGCCGCGCGCACGGCTCCACCAACCCGCATGCGCTGGGAGCAGAAGGGGCGGTGGAACTGCTGGTTCGCGAGTGATCCTGGCAGCCGGATGCGGGCCGTAGGGCGGCATTAAGCCGGATCTAAGGAAGACTTGTGCCGCCGCACAGTCCGCGTCGGCCCGATCAGCGCACCGTCACCGTTGCGGCCCTGCTCAGCCGTCCGACGGCCGTTGCCGCGGCCACCGGCGCCCACTGCTCTTGGACTCCCGGCCCTCCCGGGCCATCCGGCCCACCAGACCGAACCGGCTGACCTGGCGCGGCGTCGCCTCCGGATCGGCGAGCAACATCACCACGCTGGCCCCGCCCATCCGGGCCCGGTCGATGCTCACCGAACCATTCGCCTGCAACGCGACCCGCTTGGCGATGTCCAGGCCCAGCCCGGTGGAGCCCTGGTCGCTGGCGCCCCGGCGCAACGCGCGATCCGGGTTGGCGATGCCCGGACCGGCGTCGTCGATCCGGATGGCCACGTAACCGTCGCGACGGGAGACCGCCACCTCGAACGCGGTGCCCTGCGGGGTGTAGCGGAAGACGTTGCCGATCACCGCGTCCAGCGCGGCGGCCAACTCCGCCCGCGCCACCGGTGCGGGGATCCGCAGCTGAGCGCCGCTCACCCGGTGCGGTCGGTTCTGGTCACCAGCCAGGGCCGCCCAGAACACCATCCGGTCCCGGACCACCTCGCTGACGTCGCATGCCGCCGGACCCGCCGCCGCCTCGGTGGTCACCGCCTTGCGAGTGGTCTTGATCAACGTGTCGATCTCACCCTCCAGGGTGACGATCGCCTGCCGGATCCGCCGGATGCCGCGTCGGTAGTCCAGCTCCGCCTGACTGAACGAACCCACACTCGTGTCGTCGGACTCCAGCGCCTCCGCGTCCAACCGGAGCACCGTCAACGGGGTACGCAGCCGATGCGACAGATCCGCCACCAGCTCCCGCTCCTCGGTGCGGGCCGCGACCAGCCGCTCCGCCATCCGGTTGAAGGCGTGCCCGGCCTCGGCCAGCTCACGCGGGCCGTTCGGCTGGACGCGTACGCCCAGGTCGCCGTCCGCCACCGCGAGCGTCGCCGTGACCAGACCCCGGGTCGCCTCCACGGTCCGGGCCGCGACGCGGTCCACCACCAGCACCGCCGCACCCACGAGCGCGACCGCCACCCCGGCCAGCAGCAGCCAGCTGTCCCGGTCACCGTCGAGCACGGCGTCCGGCACGAAGACCTCCACCACTGCGGTCTGCTCGCCGAGCAGCACCGGATCCAACCGCAACATCCCACCGTCGACGTTGACGACGAGCGAGTGCCGCTCGGCTCGGGCCCGCGCCAACTGGGCGTCGTCGGCCCGGCCGGCAACGGCAGCGTCGGTCAGGCCGTGCACGACCGGCCGGGTGGCGGGGTCCTCGCCGCTTGCCTCGACCGCGCGGGCCACCACCTCCGGGTCGGTGCTGACCGCGAGCGCACCGGTGACCAGGGCGCTGCGGCGGGCCGCGTCGGCGATCGCCTCCTCCCGGGCCCGGTCATCAAGGGTCAGCCCGAGCGGGATCAGGAAGGCAGCCGCCAGCAGCGTGCCCACGCCGGCCGTCAACAGGGCCAGCGTGCGCCTCAGTCCGGCGCCACCAGCCGGAAGCCCACCCCCCGCACGGTGCGCAGGTAGCGCGGCTTCGCCGCGGACTCGCCCATTTTGCGGCGTAGCCAGTAAAGGTGAACGTCGATGGTCTGGTCCTCGCCGACCGACGGCTGCCGCCATACCTCCTCCAAGAGCTCCCGCCGGGACACTACCCGGCCCGGGCGGGCGGCGAGATACGCCAGCAGGTCGAATTCCTTGCGGGTCAGCGCCAGCGCCGTGCCGTCGAGATGGGCGCTGCGTTCGCCGACGTCGACCCGCAGCCCGCCGACGCTGTGCACGGCCGGCTGCACGGCCCGACTGGCCCGACCCACCCGGCGCAGCACCGTGGTGATCCGGGCGTCCAGGTGCGCGCCGGTGAACGGCTTGATCATGTAGTCGTCGGCACCGGCCCGCAGTAGCCGGACCACTGACTGCTCGTCGTCCCGGGCGGTGGCGATGATGATCGGCACGTCAGTGATGCCGCGCAACATCCGCAGCGCGTCCGAGCCGTCCAGGTCGGGCAGCCCGAGATCGAGCACGACGAGGTCGGGTGTTTCCGCAGCCACCCGGCGCAACGCGTCGAGCGCCGTACCGACCGCGTGCACGGCATGACCCCGGTCGGTGAGGGATCGAAGCATCGCGCCGCGCACGACGTGATCATCTTCGACCAACAGGACGGTGGCCACCTGAGCACGGTACATCGCCGGTCGGCGGGGACGGCCGCCGCTCAGCGGGCCGCGCCGACCCGGACCACCTCGTCGTCCGTCCGGGCCGCCGGTTCGGATTCGCGGTCCGTCCGGGTCGCCGGTTCGGCATCGCCGTCGGTCGGCACCTCGTCGAGCACGGAACGGTCGACGTCGTCGGCGATGCTCCGGCGTCGCCGGCTGATCAGCCAGCCCACCACCGCGCCGCCGCCCAGGCCGGCGACGAGGCCGGCGATGAGCAGGCTTGTGGCGTTCGGGCCGCCGTCGGTGCCGGCCGTGGCCGACGGGGCGCCGCCCGGCTCGCCGCCACCGGCCGCCGCGCCGTGCCCGCCGTGGCCCGCGCCGGGATAGCTCGGGTCGCCAGGCGTCAGGGTCAGCGCCGGCAGCGGACGCTGACCGGGGCCGGCGCCCCAGTGCACCTGCAGACCGTCGGCGTACGTCTGGGTCAGCTCGAAGGTGAGCCGGTCGGTCTGCGGCAGCGGGGCCATCGAGAACACCAGCCGGGCCGGGCCCTCGTCGGTCTGGCCGGCAGCCCGGGTCCAGGTGAGCGAGGCGGTCACCACATTGGTGGCGGGGCCGTGCATGCCGGAGATGGGCGCGTCCAGCTTGCGAGTGTTGATCGCCGGCGCCCACCCCGCCACCGACAACGGCCAGACCTCGGCGACCGGCGTGTCCTGCGGCATCCGGATCTCGATCCGTTCGGTGCGGACACCGGGTCGCTCGTCGGGCACCACGAATTCGAGTTTCACCGAGTTGCCCTGCTGGGCCTCGGTGGGTGTGAAGGTCACGCCGTCCGCCCACGCCGTGGCGGGCCAGAGCAGCACCCCGGCCGTGGCCAGGGCGGCCACCAGAGCGCCCCGGCGTCGACGGCTCCCGCTGCGCGTCATCGCCATCCTGGGTTCCCCATCCCTCTCGGCAAGGCCGGAACGGGCTCCGGCCGCACCTGGTAGTTCGGATGTCGGGCCGAAAAGGTTCAACGGCGGGCGTGATCCGCGTGCCGCCGATATCGGGCGGCAGCGCCCGAAGGCCGACCGATAGCATCCCAGGAGAGCCGACATCGGCACCCACCGTCACATCTGCCCAGAGGAGTCACCCGTGTCCGCACCCCGTACCCCCGCCGTGGCCGACCCCGTCGTCGTCGCCGCCGGGACGACGGCGGCCGACGCGGTGGCCGCGGCCGGACTGCCCACCACCGGCCCGAAGGCGATCGTGGTGGTCCGCGACCCGCAGGGCGCGCTGCGTGACCTGGACTGGCGCCCGGCCGAGGAGACCACCGTCGAGCCGGTCGCGCTGGACTCGCCGGACGGGCTCAACGTGCTGCGCCACTCGACCGCGCACGTGCTCGCCCAGGCCGTGCAGGACGTCTTCCCCGAGGCGAAGCTCGGCATCGGCCCGCCGATCACCAACGGCTTCTACTACGACTTCTCGGTGGAGAAGCCGTTCCAGCCCGACGACCTGGCCAAGCTCGAAAAGCGGATGCAGGAGATCATCAAGTCCGGGCAGCGGTTCCGTCGGCGCCGCTTCGACAGCCTGGACGAGGCCAAGGCCGAGCTGGCCGCCGAGCCGTTCAAGCTGGAACTCATCGACGTCAAGGGCGAGGGGTTGGACTCCTCCGAGGTGATGGAGGTGGGCGGCGGCGAGCTGACCATCTACGACAACCTCGCCGCCGACTCCGACAAGGTCTGCTGGTCGGACCTGTGCCGGGGCCCACACCTGCCGAACACCCGGCTGATCGGCGCGTTCAAGCTGATGCGCTCGGCCGCCGCGTACTGGCGCGGGTCGGAGAAGAACCCGCAGCTGCAGCGGGTGTACGGCACCGCCTGGCCGACCCGCGACGCACTCAAGGCGTACCTGAAGCTGCTGGAGGAGGCGGCCCGGCGCGACCACCGCAAGCTCGGCGTGGACCTGGACCTGTTCAGCTTCCCCGACGAACTCGGCTCCGGCCTGGCGGTCTTCCACCCCAAGGGCGGCATCATCCGCCGCGAGATGGAGAACTACTCGCGGATCAAGCACGAGCAGGCCGGGTACGACTTCGTCAACACCCCGCACATCACCAAGGGCCACCTGTACGAGGTCTCCGGGCACCTCGACTGGTACGCCGACGGCATGTTCCCGCCCATGGAGGTGGAGGGCGCCAACTACTACCTCAAGCCGATGAACTGCCCGATGCACGACCTGATCTTCCGCTCCCGGGGCCGCTCCTACCGGGAGCTGCCGCTGCGGATGTTCGAGTTCGGCACGGTCTACCGGTACGAGAAGTCCGGCGTGGTGCACGGCCTGACCCGGGTGCGCGGCATGACCCAGGACGACGCGCACATCTTCTGCACCGAGGAGCAGATGGCGGGGGAGCTGAAGTCGCTGCTCGCCTTCGTCCTCGAACTGCTGCGCGACTACGGCCTGGACGACTTCTACCTGGAGCTGTCCACCCGCAACCCGGAGAAGTCGGTGGGCACCGACGAGAACTGGGAGCGGGCCACCGAGGCGCTGCGCTCGGCCGCCGAGGAGTCCGGCCTGGACCTGGTGCCCGACCCGGGCGGCGCGGCCTTCTACGGCCCGAAGATCTCCGTGCAGGCCAAGGACGCCATCGGGCGTACCTGGCAGATGTCCACCATCCAGGTCGACTTCAACCTGCCGGAGCGGTTCGGCCTGGAGTACCAGGCCGCCGACGGCACCCGGCAGCGGCCAGTCATGATCCACCGAGCGTTGTTCGGCTCGATCGAGCGGTTCTTCGGGGTGCTCACCGAGCACTACGCGGGCGCGTTCCCGGCCTGGCTGGCCCCGGTGCAGGTGGTAGGCATCCCGATCCGCGCGGAGCACACCGATTATCTGCACGGCTTCGTGGCCGCGCTGCGGGCCGAGGGCATCCGCGCCCAGGTCGACGCCGGTGACGACCGGATGCAGAAGAAGATCCGCACCGCGCAGCAGCAGAAGATCCCGTTCATGGTGATCGCCGGCGACGACGACGTGGCCGCGGGCACGGTCTCCTTCCGCTACCGCGACGGCTCCCAGCGCAACGGGGTGCCACTCGCCGAGGCGGTCGCGCACGTGCTCGACGTCGTCACCACCCGCACCAACGTCGGCCCATCCGCCCAGGTGTAAGGAAGGGCCCCCTATTAACGCCTCGTGCATAGCAGGGGTCCCCTGTTAACACCGCGTCGGGTGCCGGGCCACGGCTCGGCACCCGTACCGCGGGGTCGTAGGATCGCCGGTGTGACTGGGGCCGAGGAGCACGCCGACAGAGACATGGCCGACGGGCTGGACCGGCTCTGGACGCCCCACCGGATGACGTACATCTCCGGTGCGGACCGGCCCGAGGGCGGCTACGAGAAGCCGTCCGGCTGTCCGTTCTGCCTGGCTCCGCACCGGCCCCCGGAGGAGAACCTGGTGGTCGCGCGGGGCGGGCACGTGTTCGTGGTGCTCAACCTGTATCCGTACAATCCGGGCCACCTGTTGGTTTGTCCCTACCGGCACGTGGCCGACTACACCGACCTGGACGGGCCTGAGACCGCAGAGCTTGCGGCCTTCACCCAGACCGCCATGCGGGTGATCCGCACGGTCAGCAGCGCGCACGGCTTCAACCTGGGGATGAACCAGGGCGGCGTGGCCGGCGCCGGCATCGCCGCCCACCTGCACCAGCACGTGGTGCCGCGGTGGGGCGGCGACGCCAACTTCATGCCCGTGATCGGACGCACCAAGGTGCTGCCACAGTTGCTCGGCGACACCCGCGACCTGCTCGCCCGCGCCTGGCCCGACCCGGCCTGACCACGCGCCGGCCGCGCTCCCGACAGCACCCAACGCGCGCTCGCGGCGGCACCGGGGCGAGCGGCTTTCGGCGGCACCGGGCGGACGGCTTTCGGCGGCACCGGGCGGACGGCTTTCGGCGGCACCCACCATCCTCCTGCTTGGACGCTTTGCTCTGCTTCAACCCACGCAACGGATTCGGCCCGAATCCGTTGCGTCCGGTGAAGCAGAGCAAAGCGTGCGTGGGGAGGCGGGTGACGGCTCGGCACACGCTGCGTCAACGTCGAGCGGGGCGACGGGGCCGGGGAAAATGGCCGTGAGCTGCGGTGGCGGGTTCCGGCGCGATGTGGGCGGCAAAACCGAGGCGGATTCCGGGTTGTCCGGGTGATCCGGGTGGGTGGGACGCCCGTACGGATGATCGTGATGAAGCTCTCCCAGATGCTGCCGCTGGCATGGCACGATGCGCCGATGGCACAGTCGACGCGGGCCTTGGGCCGCAGCGGCATCCAGGTCAGCGCCCTGGGTATGGGTTGCTGGGCGATAGCCGGCCCCTGGGCCGAGGGAAACACGCCGCTGGGCTGGGGCGCGGTCGACGACGAGGAGTCGATCCGTACCGTCCGCCGGGCGCTCGACCTCGGCGTCACCCTGTTCGACACCGCCGACACGTACGGGGCCGGGAACGGCGAACGTGTCCTCGGGCGGGCGCTGGCGGGTCGGCGCGACGAGGCGGTCATCGCCACCAAGTGGGGGTTCACCTTCGACGAGCGGACCCGGCAGGCCACCGGGCCGGACGCCTCACCGGCGTACCTTCGCCGGGCCGTGCGGGACTCGCTGCGTCGGCTCGGCACCGACCGGATCGACCTCTACCAGCTACACCTGGCCGACCTGCCGATCGCCCGGGCGCAGGCGCTCGTCGGCACCCTCGAGGAGTTGGTGGCCGAGGGCCTGATCCGCGCGTACGGGTGGAGCACCGACCGGCCCGACCGGGCCGCCGCCTTCGGGCAGGACGCCCCGCACGCCACCGCCGTGCAGCACAGCCTCTCGGTGCTGCGTGACGCGCCCGACCTGCTCGACCTCTGCGAGAAGTACGACCTGGCCAGCATCAGCTGTGGTCCGCTCGGCATGGGGCTGCTCACCGGCAAGTATCACCCCGCCTCGACGCTGCCCTACGACGACGTGCGGGGCATCACCTCGGGCTGGCTGGAGTGGTTCCGTGGGGGCCGGCCCGCTCCGGAGTGGCTGCGTCGGGTGCAGGCGGTCCGGTCGGCGCTGACCGCCGACGGGCGCACCCTGGCCCAGGGTGCCCTGGGCTGGATCTGGGCCCGCAGCTCGCGCGCCATCCCGATTCCCGGCTGCCGCAGCGTTGCCCAGCTGGAGGAGAACGCCGCAGCGCTGGACCTCGGGCCGTTGAGCCCCGACCACTTCGCCGAGGTGGAGCGGCAGCTCGCCGCCCTGCGCGCCGCCGCCCTCCGCGAGGTCGACCGCCCCTACTGGCCCAGCCCCATGC
>NZ_POTX01000190.1 GCF_003236305.1 Micromonospora endophytica
GGTCTTAGCGGCGGCAGCGTGAGGTGTATAAAAGAGCCAGGGCCCGCCCGGCCCCGCACCCCTGAGCCGCCGTAGACCCTCGGCCGGAGCGGCCTCAGGGTGACTCGACCGCGCCGATCCGGAACTTGTGCACCTCGGTGCCGACGAGCGCCACCTGCTGCTCCGGCTCCGGGCCGGAGCCGCGGAAGTCCAGCAACTGCTCGTCGGACTCCCACCGCTCGTAGACGTTGATCCGCCCCGGCTCGACCAGATCTGGACTGATGGCGAAGTCGACACAACCGGGCGCCTCGCGCGCCTGCCTGACGATCTCGGCGCAGGTGGCCAGGTAGTCGTCCCGCTCGGCGGGGTCGACGTAGAGCGTGCCGGCGACGATCAACAAAGCGGACCTCCGGAGAGCAGAAGGGCGAACACGCCAGTCATACTCTCCCGCTCCGACACTCTCGAACCCACGATCACCCAGGACGGGTCACGCGCGGCTGATCGCGTTGGCGTGGATCGCCTCGTTCAGGTACCCGGTCAACCCGGGTGCCAGCTGCTCGTAGTGCCGCAGGAACCGCTCGTCGGCCAGGTACATGTCGGCCAGCCCGGTGTGGATCTCGTACGAGCACTCGTAGTACCAGCGGCTGATCTGCTGCCGGTGCTCCTCGGCCAGCTCCATCGCCGCCGGGGAGTCCGCCGCAGCACCCGAGGCCATCAAGGCGACGAACCGCCGGCCCCAGTCCTCGGTCTCGGCCTTGATCCGCTGCCAGTCGTCCTTCCCGTAGCCCGACACGCGGCGCTGTGACTCCCGGTATTCCTCGGTGCCGCCCCAGCGCTGCTCCGCCTCCTCGGCGTGCACCTCCGGATCGACGTCGCCGAAGACCTCGAAGCGTTCCTGCGGGGTCAGTCGAATGTTCACCTTGCTCGCCTCCATCGCGAACTCGATCGCCGCGACCATCTCCTGCAACCGCTTGATCCGTACCGTCAGCAGCTCGTGCTGGCGGCGCAGGTGCGCGTCCGGGTCGCTCGCCGGGTCGTCGAGGATCACGGCGATCTCTTCCAACGGGAACCCCAGCTCGCGGTAGTACCGGATCAGCTGCAACCGCTCCAGGTCCGCGTCGTCGTAGCGGCGGTAACCCGCACCGGTACGCCCGCCCGGCGACAGCAGCCCGATCCCGTCGTAGTGGTGCAAGGTCCGGACCGTCACGCCGGCCAGCCTGGCCACCTGACCCACCGTGTACGCCATGGTTCCCTCCTTCCGGCAACCACGGTCCCGCCTGCCGTTACGTCAGGGTCAAGTCCGATTCTGCGACGCCGGTCTCGCCCGGCGGGCGACGCTGGGCCAGGACGGTACGCAGCTCACCCAGGGCGGCCGGCCGGCCGTACCGGTAACCCTGCCCCTGCAGGCAGCCGATCGCGGCGACCGCGTCGTGCTGCCGGTCGGTCTCCACCCCCTCGGCCACCACCGCCAGGTCGAACGCGCCAGCCAGCCGGGTCACCATCTCCACTGTCGCGTACGCCCGGTTGTCCTCGGGGATCCGGGCCACGAACGACCTGTCGATCTTCAGCTCGGTGGCCGGGATCCGGTGCAGGTAGCTCAGTGACGAGTAGCCGGTGCCGAAGTCGTCGATGGCGATCCGGATGCCCAGTTCCCGCAGCTGGCTCAGCCGGTCGAGGACCGCGTCGCTCCCCTCGATCAGCGCCGACTCGGTCAGCTCCAGGGTCAACGCGCGCGGCGCCAGCCCGGCGCCGGCGGTGGCCTCGACGACCGTGGCGATCAGATCCGGCCGACGCAGGTGCGACGCGGCGATGTTCACCGCCACCGTTGCCGACGGCACCCGGTCCTGCCAGGTGGCGGCGGCCCGGCACGCCTCGTGGATCACCCACCTGTCGATCGGGAGGATCAGTCCGGTCTCCTCGGCCAGCGGCAGGAACCGGGCCGGGCTGAGCATGCCCAGTTGCGGATGCCGCCAGCGCACCAGCGCCTCCGCGCTGCGTACCGTCCCGGTGGCCAGGTCCACGATCGGCTGGAACTCCAGGTGCAGTTGCCCCTCGTCGACCGCCCGCCGCAGGTCGGCGATCAGCTCCGCCCGGCCCACCGCCGACTCCCGCAACGCCGGCGTGCAGCGCCGGTACGCCGACTTGCCGGCCGCCTTCGCCGCGTACATCGCGATGTCGGCGTCGCGCAGCAGATCGGTGTACGAGATGTGCTGCGGCCCGTACTCGGCGATGCCGATGCTCGCCGACGGGTGCACCCCGACGACCTCCTCGCCCGCCGAGGGGTGAAGCGCGGCCAGCAGCCGTTCCGCCAACCGCTCCGGTGCCGCCGGCCGGTCGCCGGTGACCAGCACCGCGAACTCGTCCCCGCCGATCCGGGCGATCATGCCGTCGTCGGCGACAGCCCGGCGCATCCGGCGCGACAACCCGGTCAGCAGCGTGTCGCCGGTGGTGTGCCCGAACCGGTCGTTGACCTGCTTGAACCCGTCCAGGTCCAGCAGCAGCACGGCCACCGGCTTCGCCCCGTGCAGGGCGGCCCGCAGCCGGCGGGTGAACGCCAGCCGGTTGGGCAGGCCGGTGAGCTGGTCGACGTAGGCGAGCTGCCGCAGCCGGGCCACCAGACGCAGGTTCTCGTTGGCCGCCAGGCTCTGCCGCAGCGCCAGCGCCGCCATCAGCGTCATCATGGTCAGGAACACCGGCAGCGGGGTGTGCCCGTCGGGTTCGCGGGCCAGCAGGGTCGCCACGATCGCCCCGCCCACCGGCAGGTACGGCAGCGCCACCCGCCACCGCGGTGGCATCGGCGACTCGCCGCAGTCGTCCGCGCGGTCGATGTGCGCCGGCGGGGGCAGCCTGGTCGCCGCACCGATCAGCAGGTAGCTCACCGGCCAGAGCACGTCGACCACCGTGCCGAGCTGGTAGGTGCCGGCGGCCACCCAGGACACGTAGATCGTGTCGGCCACCGCACGGACGGAGAGGCTCGCCGCCAGCAGGGTCAGGCCGCCCCACACCGGCCGGCCGCGACCGATCACCACCACCAGGATGGTCAGCTGCATCAGGTCGAACATCGGATAGAGCAGCCCGGCGGTGCGTAACGGCTCGTCGAGATCCGCCATGGTCACCGTACGGAAGATCAGCACCCAGCCCACCGGGACCAGTGCCAGCCCGACGATCACCCCGTCGAGCAGGGTCCGGGCCCGCCCCACCCGGGTGCGTGGCGCGGTGACCGAGCAGAGGATGGCAGTGGTGCCGGTGACCAGGCTGGCCACGAAGAGCAGCCCGATCGGCAGGGTGTGCGGCAGGTCGTCACCGAGCAGCCGTTGGATCGTCCACACTGCCCGCCCGGCCGCCGCGAGCACCAGGGTGGCCGCGAGCAGCAGCCAGAACCGGCGCATCGTCGCCGGCTGCCGGCGGGCCGCTCCGACGCAGGCCCACCCGGCCCAGACCGCCACCGTCAGGGCGCCGAGGTCGCTCACCAACTCCTGTGCGGGCAGGTCCGACGCCAACCAGACCGCCTCGCCGGCGATGATCGCGCCGACCGCGAGCAGGCCCCACCGACCGGCCCGTGCCCGCGCGGGCGACCGCACCACGGTCTGCTCGACGTCCTCTCGCGACACCGCGATCGCTCCGGCTCTCTCTCGTACGCATCCTCGACGGCGAGGCCCGGTCCTGGCAAACCCCGAAAGCCTAGCCACGCCCGCACCGGTTCTGCCAGGGCCGTGCGGACCGAGTCGCCGGGCCCGACGGGCCATTCGTAGATCCGGATACGTCGAGGTCGTCGGTCAGGCCCACTCCTCGTCCGGAGCAGGGTCGGGATCGGGCATGTCGACGGCGGACACCGGCGTGGGTGGGCCGCCGTGGGTCCACGGTGTCTCCTCCACGGTCGGGAACGTCCCGCCCGGCACGTACGCCTCACTCAGGGTGGTGTAGCACAGCCGCTCACCCACCTCCGGCACGCTGCCCGGCGTGGCGGTCAATCCCCGCCCCATCCCGCCGGAGAGCTCCAGCACCACCTCGGTCTTACCGTCGGCGACCGGGGTCACGAAGACCACCCGCGCCTTCTGTCCCGACCGGGCCGGGCTGGACAGGGCCGCCCCCACCGGCACCAGCACCGGGTCGGTGGTCACCAGTTGGATGCGCGGACGCAGCACCGGCCGCTTGCCGCTGTCGTCGACGCGGGCCGGGTCGGCGAGCACCACCTCACCGACGAACGCCTCACCGGTCAGCCGGTGCTCCGCCATCACCAGCGGATCGTCGTACGCGCGCTGCACCGCGTAGCTCGCCGCGGCCCGCTCCAGGCGATGCAGCCGGGCGGCGGCGGCCACCGCGCCGTCGCGGCGCGGCTGCGGCGCGCCACCGCCGTCGACATGCTCGGCGTGGGCGGTGAAGGCGTCCCGGTCACCCTCCCACCGGCCGGCCACCCGGGCTCCGGGCGGCAGGGCCCGCAGCAACCCCACACCGCGCCACATCAGCTCCCAGGTGGGCGTCAGCTGGTCGCGCAGCAGCCGCTCCAGCTCCGCGTACGCCTCGGCGCGCGCCGCCTCGTCGTCCCCGGCGGCGGCGTACGCCTCGATCGCCGGTGCCAGCAGCCGGTTGTCGAACTCGGGATCGGTGGCCGGGCCGGCCGGCGGACACACCGCCGGGTCCTCGGCCAGCGCCGCCGCCTCGGCCCCGCTCATCCGGCCCGGCGGCGCGATCCAGCCGAGCAACGCCGGCAGGTGCAGATCCTCCACCGCGCTCTGCCCGGTCGCCCAGTGCAACGTCAACGCCTGCGTCATCGCCACCAGCATCGACGACCCCGGACGTTCGGCCCGTTCGGTGAGGAAGGTCAGCCACCGACCCAGCAGCGGCACCTGCGGCGGCACCGGGTAATCCCCGTCGACGCGACGGAACCGGGTGGCCCGCCCCAGCAGCCGCAGGAACGTCACCCCGGCCGGGTTCGGCACCAGCACCTGCGGTGCGTCGAGGTAGCGCTGGCGCACCTCCCGACCCCGGTCCACGGTGATCGTCTCGGTGCCGGCGCGGTACCCGTCGAAATAGGGCAGCGCCACCGCGGCCAACTCGGCGGCGAAGGCGAACCGTTGGTCCCGGTTACGCGGCTGCGGCACGACAAGCAGCCGCCCCTGCCCGGGTGCCGACCCGACCATCGCCGCCAGCGGGGCGTTCGCCTCACCGGCCAGCGCCAACGGCACCAGCACCAGCGGTCGGGTGGCCAGGTGCAGGTGCCGCACGGTGGCCACCGGCTGCGCCACCCCGGCGGCGACCGCCTGGGCCGCCGCGAGCGCCCGCAGCGTACTCATGCCGACGTCCCGCCGCCGGTGGGCGTGCTCATGCCGGCGTGCCGAGGGCGTCGGCGCGCAGGCGGGCGGCGGTGCGCAGCAGCGCGGCGGCTTCCGCGCGTTCCGGGTCGGCCGGGTGGTCCCCGCCGGCCAGCGCCAACACCTCGTCGATGTCGTCGATGCCGCCGAGCGCCTCGCGCACCGGGCGGCCCAGCGTCCCGGTCTGCCCGCCCGCCTCGTGCCGACAGAAGTACGCCAGCTCGCAGCTGGCCAGGCAGTCCGGTGCGTAGTTGGCCCGCACCCGAGCCAGCGAGTCGACAAGGGCCGTCGCATCGTCCGCCGGGTCGGCGGTGAAGTCGGCAGGCACGCCGGTGAGCAGCACGTCGAGCTGGTCCATCCGGTCCAGCTGCCGGCGGACCACGAGCAGTTGTTTGCGTACGTCGATCAGGTGTGCGACCGGCCGGTTGGTGAAGTCGGCCGGGCAGACCAGCACCACCTCGTGCGAGACCAGCCGCGGGTCGTGGCCCCCGGCGGCGAGCAGTTCCCGCAGCGCCAGCACGTAGACGGCGGACTGCACGGCCGCGGCGGCCAGCTTGGCCGGGTCGGCCTGCCCGTCGATCACCGCGAACGACTTGACCTCGACCACGTGGAACCGGCCGCCCAGCCGGGCGGCCACCAGGTCGGGCTCCAGATACACCCGCCGTCCGGCCACGTCCAGCCCGAGCAGCGGATGGTCGAACAGGGCCGCCGCGTCGGTGCCGCCCGCCGGGTCGGCCTGCGGGGTCTCGGTGCCGGTCGGCGCCGGGCCGGTCAGGGCGGCGGTCAGCAGCGCGGCGGAGCGCTCTTCCCGGCCGGTGACGTCGTCGCGTCCGCCCAGGTCGGTCCAGCTCGCCGCCGCCGGCACCGGTACGCCGAGCCGTTCGGCGACCAGTCGCAGCAGCTCGGCACCGCCGTCGGCCTTGACCTGCGCCTCGAAGACGTTGCCTCGGGTGATGGCGAAGCGGGACTGGCCGAACCGGGCCGGGAAACCGATCCGCTCGGCCAGCAGTGGCTTGTCCACCCCGGCACCGTCCAGGACAGCCCGGCGGGTGCAGCCCGGGTTGCCGGTCAACGCCGCGATGGTGCGGGCGTTGTGTCGGCGGGGCGGGGTGTCGCCGCGGATCGTGGCCAGTCGCTGCTCGCTGCTCGTCACGACTGGCCACGATAGCCGCGTCGGAGCAGCACGGCGCTTACCACCGCCGCGCCCGCACTGATCGCCGCCATCGACCACAACACCGTCCGTAACCCAGCGGTGAACCCCGGGTCGGCGAGCCGGCCGGCGGTGGCGCTGGCCAGCACCGCGCCGACCACCGCGATGGCGATGGTCTCGCTGGCCAGCCGGGAAGTGTTGATCATCCCAGCGCCGGTGGCCGCCCGGTGCGGCGCGACACTGCCGATGGCCAGGGCGTCGAGCAGGCCGATCGAGAGTCCGACCCCGACACCGATGCTCAGCAGCGGCCCGGCCAGCGCGGCAGCGCCGCTGGACGGGCCGATCACGGTGGCCCAGGCGGCACCGGCGGCCACCACCGCCACCGACACGACGATCACCACCGCCGGCGGTACCGCCCGGCTTAACGCGCCGCCGAGGAAAGGGAGCAACACTGTCGGCGCGGTCAGCAGCAGCAACGTGACACCGGCCGTGCTGGGGGCCAGGCCGACCACGGTGGTGAGGTACGACGGCAGGTAGACGAGCAGCGGCACCAGCACCGCCACGATGACGGCCGCCGCCAGGCAGATGCCGACGAACTGGGGGTTGGCCAGCAGACTCAGGTCGAACATCGGATCGGTGCGGCGGCGTTGCACCCCGACGAAGAACAGCAACAGCACCGGCACGGCGATGAAGGCCGCCACGATCCGTGGATCGGACCAGCCGAACTCCGGCCCCTGCACGAATCCGAAGATGAGCAGCAGCAGCGCGGCCGTGAATGACACCGTCCCGGGCCAGTCGACCCGGCCGGCCCGTGGCGGGCGGGACTCGGGCAGCAGCGGCACCACTGTCAACACCAGCAGTGCGACGAGCGACGGCACGGCGAAGACCGCCCGCCAGCCGAACGCTTCGATGAGTAGCCCGGCGATGGACGGGCCGAAGGCCAGCCCGGCGCCGATCGTCGTACCGAAGGCACTGAAGGCGCGGGTGCGGGCCGCGCCGTGGAAGGTTCCGGCGAGGATCGCGCCAGCGCTTGTCGCCGCAGCGGCGGCACCGACACCGGCCAACGCGCGGAGCACGTTGAACAGCAGGAGGTCGTCGGCGGCCACGGCGAGCAGCCCCGCTCCGGCGAAGATGGCCAGGCCGATGGCGAAGACCCGACGCCTGCCGAACAGGTCCGCCAACGCGCCGGCGGCGAGCATGAAGCTGGCGAATGTGGCGTTGTAACCGTTTACCACCCACTGCACCCCGGCCAGCCCCGCGTCGAGATCCCGGCCGATCTCGGTCAGGGCGACCGCCGCACCGGTGAGCGACACCGGCAGCGCGAGGGTGGACAGCAGTACGGCGACCAGCACGAGCACCGGGTGGTTACGCAACAATTCTCCCCGTTGGCGACAGCCGCCCCAGCCTAGTCCCAGGCGTGGCGTGCAGGAGCGATGGTCATGAGCGGCCTGATTTCACTGTGAAATTTTGATTTCTCAGTGAAATCACGTCTGTTCGACAAGGTGCTCCTGGTGCGCAAGCCGGGCGCGGGCTGGTGCGGGGTCAGCGACGACCGGAGCGGTTCCACGGGGCGCGGGGCAGCGCGCTGCCAGCCACCGGCCGGCGGGGTCGACGCCGCCGACGCCGTCCCGGCGTGCACGGTGGCCGGGCAACGCCGTGCAGCGGCGGTGGGGCGGCTTGCCGGCCGATCAACCAGCGCAGAAACTCGGCCATCAGTGTGGCCGGACCCGACACGCGGCCGGTTCGACCGGCCCGAGAAGGAGAAGCATCGCCCGCCCGTACCCATTCGACGTGCGGTTGAATCCTCGCGGGCTTGACCCTCACGTCGCGTCAGCCCGCAGGGTGGGCCGCATGACCGACAACGACCAGGTTTATCGGAGTCCGGTACCCCCGCCCGGGCCGGACGCGGTGGCACCGGAGCTGTACCACGGCATCTACGGGATGCCGGCGTTCGTGACCATCCCCACCACCGATCTCTCGGCCTCGACGGACTTCTGGCTCCGTGGGCTCGGGTTCTTCGAGCTGTTCAGCATCCCCGGCAGGCTCGTGCATCTGCGCCGGTGGGCGTTCCAGGACGTGCTCCTCGTCTCGGCGGAGAGCGTCCCGGCGCAGGCACCGGCGATGAGCGTCAGCTTCGGGTGCGTGCTCTACGAAGTCGATTCCATTGTCGACGCGTGCCGTGCGGTGGACCCGAACTCGGTGGACGGCCCCCGGGACACACCCTGGAACACCCGCGACGTGGAGGTGATCACGCCGGAGAAGGCGCGTGTCATCTTCACCGCCGGGAAGCCGTTCGATCCGGCCAGCCAGGAGGCGCGGAACCTCGCCGCCGTCGGGATCGCCCCACCTGGCGCCGGGCGCGGCGCCGATGCGGCGGATGCCTGACGCCGATTTTGTCAATAGGTACGACGAAGGCCGCGCCGGCGGATCCGGCGCGGCCTTCGTCGAGTCAACCGGTCAGGGCAGCCAGTCCGGGCGCAGCGGGTAACCGTTCGTCGCGTCCGGGCCGTTGCGGGTGGCCAGGACCTGATGCAGTTGGATGCCGTTACGCTCGAACGCCAGCCGGGACCCGGCCATGTAGAGCCCCCACACCCGGGCGGTGCCGGTGCCGACCTCCGAGACGCAGAAGTCCCAGTGCCGCACCAGGTTGCGGCACCAACCCGCCAGCGTCAGCGCGTAGTGCTGGCGCAGGTTCTCCTCGTGGTGCACCTCCAACCCGGCGTCGTGGATCTCGCTGATCACCCGGCCCGGCCCGGCCAACTCACCGTCCGGGAAGACGTACCTGTCGATGAACGCCCCGGACCGGTGCGGCGCCCGGTTGTCGGCCCTTGTGATGCAGTGGTTGAGCAGTCGCCCTCCCGGGCGCAACCGGTCCCGCAGGAAGCCGAAATATGCCGGGTAGTTGCGGACCCCGATGTGCTCGGTGAGCCCGATCGA
The DNA here is from genome assembly GCF_003236305.1 of Micromonospora endophytica. Lineage (GTDB taxonomy): Bacteria > Actinomycetota > Actinomycetes > Mycobacteriales > Micromonosporaceae > Micromonospora > Micromonospora endophytica. The sequence goes on from NZ_POTX01000190.1 coordinate 9,379, forward strand.
GGAGACCGCGTCGAACTGCTCCCGGGGCGCGTCACGGTAGTCCAGGTGCCGGACCTCGGCCAGCCCGGTCAACCCTTCACGCTCGATCGCCGCCTGCGCCCACTGCGCCTGCGCCCGGGACAGGGTCACCCCGAGCGCCTTGACGCCGTACTCCCGGGCCGCGTGCCGGACCATGCCACCCCAGCCGCAACCCACATCCAGCAACCGCATCCCCGGGCGCAGCGCGAGCTTGCCGGCGACCAGGTCGTACTTGGCCGCCTGTGCCTGCTCCAGCGTGTCGTCCGGGCTGCGGAACACCGCACAGGTGTACGTCATGGACGGGCCGAGCACCTTCTCGTAGAAGGCGTTCGAGACGTCGTAGTGGTGCGTGATGGCGCTGCTGTCGCGGATCCGCGAATGGCGCAACCCGCCGATGACCCGCTTCCAGCGCGGCAGCGCCTCCTGCGGCGGGGTCGGTGGCGGCAGCAACCGCTCCCAGCCCAGCCCGCGCACCAGCGCCAGCCCCTCGGCCAGCGCCGGTGGGCGGACCCGCAACCCGCTGAGCACCCGCAACGCCTCGTACGGGTCGCCCGGGTGCACCCCCTCCAGGGACAGGTCCCCGCTGACGTACGCCCGCGCCATGCCCAGGTCACCGGGGGCGGTGAGCAGATAGGACAGTCCTCGCTCGGAGCGGATGGACAGGGTGATGCCGGCGTCGGTCGGGCCGATGCCACTGCCGTCGTACCCGGTGACCCGCACCGGCAGCACGCCAGCGGTCACCGCCCGGACGACGTCCGCCACGGTGGCGCCACGCCGCTGTCCCCCCGGCGGTGGGGTGGCTGCGGCACCCGCCGCTCCCTGGCTTCGATCAGTGAGGCTCATGCCCGCGCAACCGCCTTTTCGTACAATCCGGTCAGCCGATGTTCCGGGTCGTACCGGTCCCGGACGGCACGCCACGCGTCGCCGCCGTAGAGCCGGTCGAACGATTCCCGGTCGTAGTACGCGTCGGAGTAGAGCGACTTGTGCCCACCCGCCTCCGACACCGCGCGCTCGATCTCCCGGTTGACGTCACCGTCGGCGGCGCCCTCGGCGATCGGCACACTCCCCCAGAACCCGATGTTGACGTAGTCCTGCCCCGGCCGGAGTGGGTACAGCGGCCAGGACCGGGCCGATCCCCCGCCCGCCGGTGCACGCAACCGCAGCGGGCACAACCACACCGGCGTCATCCGCACCCGCCCGGCGAACCAGTGCAGGAAATCCGCCGTACGCTCCAGCGGGATCTCCACGTCCTGCACGACCCGCTCCCGGGCCGGCTGGCCGCGCCACCTGTCGATCCGGGCCGCCACCTGGTGCCGGTGCTCCAGCCGGACGATCCGGTGGTAGACGTCGCTACGCCGCCACCGCGCCGGCCACAACCGCCGCACCACCGGATGCTGCACCCCGAAGGCGGCCGAGCACCAGAACCAGTCGGTGTCCCACCGCCACAGGTAGTCGTGCGTGGTCAGCGCGTCGTGCGGGCGGCCGCGCAGGGAGCGGTAGTAGATGTCCTGGCCGGTGTAGTCGGAGACCGCCGGCGCGTCGTCGGTGAAACCGCCGAGCACGAGGTATGCCTCGTCGGGGCTGAACATCACCCCGTCCATCGCGTCGACATCCTGCCCCGCCCAGCGACGGGTGGCGCTGATCTCCGCGATCGCGGCGGTCAGCTCGGTCAGGTCGGTGAAACGCAGGTTGCGCAGCGCCACGAACCGTCGGACCGGTTGCAGCTCGATGCGCAGCCGGGTCGCGTAACCGAGGCTGCCCAGCGAGTTCGGAAAGGCGGCGTACAGCTCGGCGTGCTCGCCCTCGGGCCGGGCGGTGACCACCTCGCCGGCACCGGTGAGCACATCCATCTCGATCACCGACTCGTGTGGCAGTCCGTTGCGGAACGAGGTCGACTCGATGCCCAGCCCGGTCACCGCGCCGCCCAGCGTGATGGTGCGCAACTGCGGCACCACGAGCGGCATCAGGTCGTGTGCGAGGGTCGCCTCGACCAGCCGTTCGTAGGTGCACATGCCCTGCACGTCGGCGGTGCGGGTGACCGGATCGACGGCCAGCACCGCACCGAGCCCACTGACGTCAAGCCCCGGCGCCCGGGGCGCGCCACGTGGCCGGAACAGATTGGACGTCCGCTTGGCCAACCGCACCGGCTGACCGGAGGGCACCGCCGCGTACGAGCGTCGCAGCTGCGCAACCGCCAACTCATGATCACGCACGGCACTCATGCGCTCACTTTACGCGCCACCCCCGACCATCGTGGGATGTCCACCGCACCCTCTTCGCGTTTCCCAGCCTCGCC
>NZ_POTX01000191.1 GCF_003236305.1 Micromonospora endophytica
GTCCTCCCGGGCGGCAGCGATCTCCTCGTGGCTGCGGCCGACGAAGTTCCACCACATCACCAGGGGTTCGGCGAAAGGCTCGCCGCCGAGCAGCATCAACCGGGCGGCGGGCGTGCCGCGTACGGTGACCGCGTCCCGGCCCGCACCGAGCCAGAGCAGTGCCCCGGGCGTGACAGGCACTCCGTCGGCCTCGGCGACGCCGTCCAGTGCCAGCAGGGCGTACTCGAAGTCGGGTCGCAACGGCAGTCCGACCGGGGCCGTGCCGGCCAACTCCAGCTGCGCGCCGAGCAGCGGCGTGTGCACCCGGGCCGGTGAGCGCTCGCCACCGAACTCACCCACCAGCAGGGTGACGCTCAGCTCGCCGACGCGCCAGCGGGGCAACTCGGCGTGGTGGGCGAAGTCGGCCTCGCCGGAGCGGGCCGGGTCGGGCAGCGCCACCCAGAGCTGCACGCCGTGCATCAGCGGCGGGTGTGCGGCCGGGGAACGCTCGGAATGCGCGATGCCGTGACCGGAGGTCATCACGTTCAGTTGGCCGGGACGGATCGGTTGAACGTTGCCAAGGCTGTCACGATGCAGGATCTCGCCGTCGAGCAACCAGGTCACCGTCTGTAGACCGGTGTGCGGGTGCGGTGGCACCTCCATGCCCGGCCGCTGGGCCACGTCGTCGGGGCCGAAATGGTCCACGAAGCACCAGGCCCCGACCATCCGCCGGGTGCGCTGCGGCAGCAGGCGGCGCACCGTGGTGTACCGCCCCAGCGGCACGTCGTGGCCGGGCAGCAGCACGCTGCCGGGATCGGCGGTGGCCACACCGGGCGGGCGGGTCTGCGCGGGCATCGACTCGGTACGCTCCACGTGCCGACTCTACGCCCGCCCCGCGCCGCTCAGCCCGGGCGCACGGTGACGATGTGCGCTCCGGCGACCAGGTCCAGGAGGATCCGGCCGGCGACCTGATCCCAGTTCGGCGAGCCGAACACCGTCCCGGCGGGCACGCCGTCGCGCCGTTGCTCGTACACCTGGACCGCCCCGGCCCCGGAGCCGGCCCGTACCCGGACCGGTACGCCGCCGCCGACGCGGACATCGAAGAGGTTCACCCCGCCGGTCACCCGCACCACCAGCCCCCGGTCGACCTTGGGCAGCCGCAGCTCGGTACGGGTGGCCCCGCCGGCGAACTCCAGTGCGGTCAGCCGCGCGGCGGCGAGGTCGAGTCGCCGGTCGGTGGTCCCGCCGGTGATCCGCAGGTCCCAGCTGACCCGGGCGTTGAGCAGCACCTCCACCTCGCTCGGCAGCTCGTCGATCCGCTCCATCCGCAGCCGCAGCCGGTCACCGGAGAGTTCCGCGCGGGGCCGGGCCCCCGAGTCGTCCGGGCTACCGATGCGGTACAGCTCCTCCCCCAGCTCCACCACCGTCAGGTGGAACCGGGTGACCCCGTCGACAAGTTCGAACTCGGCGGACCGGCGGCCGGCCAGCGGACCGGACTCGACGGCGGTCAGGCTCTCCATCCCGGCCCGGGCCGCCCCGCCCAACCCGCTGGTCCCGTCGGGCGCGGCGGTGGCGGTGGCCGCGGGCGGCACCGGTTGCCCCTCGCCGGAGAAGACCCGGCCCACCCGGTACGGATCGGAGAGGATCACCACCACCGCGACGGCACCCAACCCCAGCACCAGGACCGCGGCGGCGGCCAGCAGCCGCGCACCCACTGTCATGCCTGTCCCCTTCCCCCCACTGCCCTACCAGGAATTACGCGGCCGAGAGCGGGAAGGATCAGTGGTACGTCGAGGAAAACCGCTGGCCAGGCTGGTCCGCTGAACCGGACGGCGGTGACGAAACGTATCCGGGGGCGGCCGACGCGACGTCGTCGGCGAGGTACGGCAACGACGCCGCACCTGAGGCGGAAGGGACGTGTCGGTGATGCCGGAAACGGTCGAATCGGTGTTCGCCAGTGTGGTCGCCCGCAACCCGGGTGAGCCCGAGTTCCACCAGGCCGTACGGGAGGTGCTGGAGAGCATCGGCCCGGCTCTGGCACGGCACCCGGAGTATGCCCGGGCCCGCATCATCGAGCGCATCTGTGAGCCGGAGCGGCAGATCATCTTCCGGGTGCCGTGGGAGGACGACAGCGGACGGATCCAGGTCAACCGGGGATTCCGGGTGGAGTTCAACAGCGCGCTCGGCCCGTTCAAGGGTGGCCTGCGCTTCCACCCGTCGGTCTACCTGGGCATCGTGAAGTTCCTCGGCTTCGAGCAGATCTTCAAGAACGCACTCACCGGACTGCCGATCGGCGCCGGCAAGGGCGGTGCGGACTTCGATCCGAAGGGGCGCTCGGACCGCGAGGTGATGCGGTTCTGCCAGAGCTTCATGACCGAGCTGTACCGGCACATCGGGGCGCAGACCGACGTGCCGGCCGGCGACATCGGCGTGGGCGGCCGGGAGATCGGCTACCTGTTCGGCCAGTACAAGCGGATCACCAACCGGTACGAGTCGGGCGTGCTCACCGGCAAGGGGCTGGCGTACGGGGGCGCGCAGACCCGCACCGAGGCCACCGGGTACGGGGCGGTGTTCTTCGCCGAGGAGATGCTCAAGCAGGCCGGGGACAGCCTGGACGGCAAGCGGGTGGTGGTGTCGGGTTCGGGCAACGTGGCGATCTACGCCATCGAGAAGGTGCACCAGCTCGGCGGCACCGTCATCGCCTGCTCGGACTCGGCCGGCTACCTGCTCGACGAGAAGGGCATCGATCTGGAGGTGCTGCGGGAGGTGAAGGAGCGGCGACGCGGCCCGCTCGCCGACTACGTACGCGAGGTGCCACACGCGGTCACCGTCGCCGACCGTACGGTCTGGGAGGTGCCCTGCGAGCTGGCCGTGCCGTGCGCGACGCAGAACGAGATCGGTGGTGCCGAGGCCGCGCAGCTGGTCGCCGGCGGCTGCCGGGCGGTGGTGGAGGGGGCGAACATGCCAACCACGCCGGAGGCGGTACGCATCCTCGGCCGCGCCGGGGTGCGGTTCGCGCCCGGCAAGGCGGCCAACGCGGGTGGCGTGGCGGTCAGCGCGCTGGAGATGCAGCAGAACGCCAGCCGGGAGGCGTGGACGTTCGCGGAGTCGGAGCAGCGGCTGCGGGAGACCATGCGGGACATCCACGCCCGGTGCTGGGCCACCGCCGAGGAGTACGGCCTGCCGGGTGACTACGTGGCCGGGGCGAACATCAACGGGTTCCGCCGGGTGGCCGAGGCGATGCTGGCGCATGGTCTGATCTGACGCAGCCACGAACGCACCCGGTGCCCGCCGGATCTCTCCGACGGGCACCGGGTGCGTGCCGGGCCCTGCCCGGCGTGCTGGGTCAGTGGGTGCCACCCGCACCGAAGCGGTTGCGCCGGCGCCACAACATCGTGCCGAGCAGCAGCACCGTGCCCGTCGCCACGAGCCCGCCACCGACCTTCAGCGGTGTCTCCAGGCTGCTGCCGGTGACCGGCAGGTGGTGTGGCGGCTTTGGCTTGTGCCGGGGCAGCACCCGCAGCTCGGTGCTGGCCGTCAGCCCCGATGTGCGGCCGGTGGCGGTGATGGTGTAGATCCCGGGCCACTTGGGCGTGAACGGGATGCGGAAGTCACCCCGCGAGTTGGTGCGCGCGGTCAGGTGGATCCGGTAGGACCCGCCGTCGTGGCCCCCCTTTTCCTCGCCGTCCGGATCGCCGCCCGGGGCGTTCAGCGGGACGCCGAGTGCGCCGCCGCCCTCGCCGCCTGCCAGCGGACGTCGTATGAGCACGATGTCCACGATCTCGTTCGGGCCGAAGTTGCGGCCGATGATGTCCACCGTCTCGCCGACGAAGGCGGTCGCGGGATCCACCGACAGCGACGGCGGACCCGGCGGGTACGGCGGTGGTTGAGGTGGGCCGGTGGGCGTGGTGGTCGGCGTCGGCTGCGGCTGCGGCGCTGCCGCCCCCGCCGCGGCCGGCACGGCCACCACGGCCAGTCCGACCATAGTTGCCATGATGATGCGGGTGAGCCGCATGGTTCGTTCCCTCCTACTGTGAACAGTTGGGTGCGGTGACCACATGGGTGGTCCACGGGGTGGCGGTCGGGGTCAGCCACAGCTCGGCGGCGCCGCTGTCGGTCGGGCCGGTCAGCAGCGAAACCTCCAGGGTTCGGGAGTCCCCGGGGCCGACCTCGACGTTCACCGTCGCCACCTGCCGGTGCCGTTCGGTTCCGGCAGCCATCGGTGTCCGCGTTCCGTCCAGCCGGGCGTCGCGGACCACCCCGCCAGCCGGTCCGTAGACCGAGACCAGGGTCCGCAGGGTGTACGGATCCCCGGCCATCGCCAGCCCGGTGACGGACCTGCTGAGTCCGGAGGCCGGCGCGGTGGACCGGAGGGTCACCCGGAGCTTCAGTTCCCGGCGGCGGTCGGTGCCGCAGTCGCCGACGGTCAGGTCGGCGGACTGCCGTAGGTAGTAGCCGAGCTTCGCGCCGCTGCCGTCGTTGAGGAACACGCCGACCGTCGGCACGGTGTCCTGCTCCGGAAGCACCCCGGCCATCCGGCTGTCGCCGAACATCCGTTGTTCCTCCGGTCGGGCACTCCAGAACAATATCCGCCGTTCCTGGATGGAGCGGTCAAAAGCGGTCAGAAGACCACTCGACTGCACCTTTCGTGTGAACAGCACGTCGAAGACGGTGGCCGCGGCGGTGGCGAAGAACGAATCCTGTTCTGCCGGCTCGAGCCGCTGGTAGGTGTCGTGGAGCAGCGTCTTCACCGCGTTCTCTGCGGTGAGCGTCACCCCACCCGGCACCCGCACCGGCCCGGTCACCGTCAGCAGGTACGACAGCACCACCGGGTCGACCGCGAGCACCCCATCGGCCGTCTCGCCCCGGTCTCGGCGGTACATCTCCCGGAACAGTGCCGCCGCGGTCGGGAAGTGTGGGCTGAGATTGACGTCCGCGGGATACAAGCCGGGCAGCTCACCCCAGAGCGCCCGCAGCTCGGTCGGGACCGTCAGCGGGTCGTCGAGCGCGACGACACTGGCGCCACTGCCCTGGTCGCCCAGGCTGACCCGGCCCCGGTCGGCCTCGATCACCGCGTACGCGCCGAAGATGCCGCCGGTGGCGCGCAACTCGGCGGAGTTCTGGGAGACCAGCAGGTACCGGCGAGGGCCGTCCGCGCCGAGCAGCGGCGGCAGCAGCCGGCCGGCCCGCTCGGCGGCCGAGGTCATCGCGGCCAACCTGTCGAGTTCGCCGCGCAACGTCTCCAGCGCCGCCCGGACCTGCGTGATCAGCCGGTCATCACCGACCGCGGCCAGTTCCGTCCGGATCCGCCGCACCGCCGCGTCCACCTTGACCAACTCGTCGCCGAGGGTCCGCAGTCCGGCCAGGTCCAGCCGGCCCTCGCGCGGCGTCAGCACCCCGAGGTCGACCCGGACCAGCGCCGGAAACGCCTGACGGGCCAGGTCGTCGATGGCGATGGCGATCTGCCGCACCGCCGAGAGATTGGCCCCCGCGTACGGCACCGGCCGGCCCAACGACCACTCGAAGCCGCCGGTGGCCCGCAGGGCCGCATTGGACTGCCCCTGCAACGCGCTGAGCACCCGTTCGGCCCGCTCATTGTCGCCGCTGACCAGGTGGGCACTCAGTTCGCCGGCGAGCCCGGCGGCGTTGACCAGGTGGGCACGGGCCTGCCAACCCCGGAACCCGACCCAGCCGGTGAGGCTGAGCAGCAGGGAAGTGGCCACGAGCACGCCAAGCAGGGCGCGACGCAGTCCGATCCGCCTCGGCCGGCGGGTTCGTCGACGCCGACGGCGCGGACTCTCGCTCTCCGTCACACGCACCCCACTTCAGGAAACGGACAGTAAGCACACTTGTTTTATCACTCTAAGCGGCTTTTGATGAATTGAATGATGATTTGTGTGCTATGAGAGTTTTATTCGCTGTGCACCCGATCTGACCTCGGCCACCGACTCACCAGGCCGGACCGCCGCCACCGCTTCCCGCAGCAGCCGCTCGACCCGGTCCACCCCCGCCGACAGCGACATCTCCCGCAGATACGCCTCCCGCCCCCGCCGACCCATCTCGACGCGCGCCGGCGGGGGAATGTGCGCGGCCAACCAGAACCGGTCGGCCAGGCTCGCCCAGTCCCCCGGCGGGCAGGAGAGCCCAGCTCGGGCCCGCTCCACCAGGGCGGCGGTGTCCCCACCGGCCGACGCCACCACCGGCACCCCGCACGACAGCACCGCCGGGAGCTTCGCCGGCACACTGCGGTGCAGTTCCGGCAGGTCCCGCAGCATGATCAGTTGGTAGTCGGCCGCCGCGTACAACTCGGGCATGTCCAGCGGGGACCGCCGCTCCACGAACCGCACGTTGTCGGCCCCCAGTTCGGCGGCGAGCCCGCGTACCCGCTGCTCCTCCGCGCCGGAACCCACCAGGACCAGGTCCATCGTGTCGCCGAGGGCGGCCGCCGCCCGTACCGCGGTCGTCAGACCCTGCCGGGCACCGATCGTGCCGGCGTGCATCACCACGCACCGCTCGTCGCGCCGGACCAACCGACGTGCGGCCGTGCTGGCCGCGGTGGGCTGGAAGATCCGCTCCTCGGTCCAGTTGAGCACCAACCGGACCCGGTCCGGGTCGGTGCCGGCCGCGACGACCGCGTCGCGCAACGACGGCGCGGTGACCGCGACCACTGTGGCGGTGCGGTACGTGCGGATCATGGCCGCACGGACCCGGGCCGCCCACCGCCCGTCGTCGGAGCCGTCCCGCGCCTCCTCGGTCCACACGTCGGGGACGTGCAGCACCACAGGCACCCGACCGAGCAGGCGCAGCAGCGCCGCCGAGGCGAACGCCGTGGCCGGCGGCTGGTACACGTACAGCGCGTCGACATCGGCGAAGAGACGGCGGCCGACAAGCGCCGCGCTGCCGGCGAAGGAGAGCCAGGAGGCCGCCCGACCCCGCGGGTCTCCGTCGCCGCTGCGGTACCGCAGTACCCGCCGCACCGTCAGCCCCCGGTTGTGGGTCTCGTGGCGCCAGCGCTGCCGCCACCCCGGATAGACGTGCCCGCCCGGATAGTCGGGAAAGCCGGTGAGCACCCGTACCTCGTGGCCCCGCGCCGCCAGTTCCTCGGCCAGGCTGCCGGGGATGAACGCCGGCTCCGGCGGAAAGTGATACGTCAGGATCCCGATCCGCACCCCGGTACCTCCGTCCCCACCGTCCCGCTCGGCGCGGCGCGAGCGAGCACCGGCACCAGGGCTGCGTACGATGCCGACAACCCCTCCCCGGGCGGTCGGCCGCGACCGTCCCTGATCCCGGCACCGCCACCCGCGATCGCGACGTCGAAGGGGTTCCCCATGGTCAACCGGGTGTTGTTCGTCTGCCACGCCAACCTGTGCCGCTCACCGATGGCCGAGTTCACCGCACGCCGACTGCTCGCCGGCCGGCCGGTGACCGTGGCCAGTGCCGGCACCGACGCCATGGCGGGACTGGCCATGCATCCGTACGCAGCCAAGATCACTGTCGAGACGGGCGAGGACCCGACCGGCTTCCGGAGTCGGCGGCTCGCGCCGGAGCACCTCACCGACGCGGTGCTGGTGCTCACCGCGACCCGCCGGCAGCGCTCGTTCTGCACGGCGCTGGCACCGGCGGCACTGCACCGCACCTTCACCCTGCGCCAGTTCGGCCGGCTCGCCGCGACGGTCGAGGCACCGCTCGACGGGCACGACGAGCCGCTGCGGGCGGCGGTGGCGGCGGCCGCACTGGCCCGGGGTCGGCTGCAACCGGCCCTGGCGGACGCCGACGACCTGGTGGATCCGGTCGCCGGCACCCTGGAGGACTTCCGACGCTGCGCGCAGGAGATCGAACGCGCGCTGCGTCCCCTTGCCACGCTCATCGGGACAGCCGGGTGAGTTCCTCGGCGTTGTCGACAGGCTCGTCGGCGGCGGTCTGCTCGGCGTGCCGGCCCGCCGTGGCGCGGTCCACCGGCAGCGAGCTCGACAGCACCTGATACGCCTCGTACTGGTACGCCTCGGCCTTGGCCAACTTGGCCATGTTCAGCACACAGCCCAACAGCCGTACGGAGACCGCGTTGAGCGCGCGGGCGGCCGCGGCCACCTGGGTCCGCGCGGTACGCCCGTGCTGGCTGATCAGCAGGGCGCCGTCGGCCTGCACGGCGACCACCACACCGTCGGTGACGGCGAGCAGTGGGGCGGTGTCGATGATGACGATGTCGGCGGACTCCCGCAGCGCCAGCAGCAGGTCGGCCATCGCCTTGGAGCCGAGCAGCTCGCTCGGGTTGGGCGGAGCCGACCCGGCGGGCAGCACCAGCAGCGACTTGTCGCCCCACCGTTGGACCACGTCGCCGACGGGTACGTCACCGACGAGCACGTCGGTGAGGCCGACCGCGGAGTCGATGCCCAGGTAGTCGCCGACCTTGGAGCGGCGCAGGTCGGCGTCGACAAGCAACACCCGCCAGCCCGCCTCGGCCAGGGTGATCGCAAGGTTGCACGACAGCGTGGTCTTGCCCTCGCCCTGGAGTGCGCTGGTGATGGCGATGACCCGGGCCGGCTCGTCCGCGTCGACGAAGCGCAGGTTGGTCCGCAGCTTGCGGATCGCCTCGGCGCGGGCCGAGGCCGCGGCGACGCCGATGATGAGTGGGGCCGTCCGGGCGTCGTTGTCGAGCGGGATCTCGCCGAGCAGCGGGCTGTCGGTCACCCGCCGCAGGCTGGCGCCGTCGCGCACGCGCAGGTCGGCTATGCCCCGCAGGATCGCCAGGCCGACCCCGGCCAGCAGGCCGATGAGGGTGCCGATCAGGACGTTGCGCACCGGTTGCGGCGACACCGGGCTCGGGGTGACCCCTGGCCCACTGATCACCTCGATCTTGATGGGGCCGGCGCTTCCGTCCGGCCGCGTCTCGACCTGCTTGACGAGTTCGACGAACTTCGCCGAGACGGCTTCGGTGACCCGCAGCGCCCGGGTCTGGTCGGTGTCGACCACCGAGGCCCGGAGCAGGACCGTGCCGGTCTCCGTCGAGGTGCTGATCCGGCCCCGGACCTGCTCGGCGGTCAACCCGAGCTGGTTGTCGGCCACCACGCTGCGGGCCAGCCGGTCACTGGTCAGCAACTGCTCGTACGACTTCACCCGCTGCTGAAGGAAGAGCCCGCCCTGATAGGCGTCGCTGACACCCTGGCTCGGTGTGGTGACGAAGTAGGTGACCGTGGCCAGGTACCGGGGCTGGGCCCGGACCGTGACCAGGGCGGTCACGCCGAGGGACACCATCAGCGTGACCAGGACGATCCACCAGTGTCGGCGGACGAGACGCAGTTGGCGCAACGGGTCCATCAGGCATGCCTCCGCATCGCACCGGAAACGCCAAAGAAATTCACGAAAACCCCCAATGTTGGCCTCATCTCGTCAGACCATTAAAACGGCCTTTTACAGCTTATGTCACCGATTGTCGGTTTCCTTGAGATCGATGCACGCCGGGAAGTACAACCGGACAACAGGCCCGCCGGAATCGCCCCCGGCCCGGAAAACTCAGGTCTTCGCCGACAGCGGCACAGCTCAGGTGGGGACAGGCGCGATCCGCTGTAGTCGCGGTGGCCGTCCCGGCCGGATAGGATCATCGCCGGTGTGCCGGGAAGCCTGGTCGGCGAGCGATTTGCCATTCCCCGTGACGAGGTGGACCCCGCATGACCGACCAGAGCCCACGTCCCGAGCGCCACGGCGTTCGCCGACTCTTCACCCGTACCTCCTGGCCGGAAGCGCGATTCCTGGCCGACGTGCTGCGCACCGAGACCGTCGGTGGCGCGCTCCTGCTGTTCGGCGCCGTGATCGCGCTGGTCTGGGCGAACTCACCGTGGGGTGGCGCCTACGCGGAGCTGGGCCGATGGGTGCCCTGGTCCGGCGGTTCGGCCCTGCACCTCGATCTCGACCTGGCCACCTGGGCCGCCGACGGTCTGCTGGCCATCTTCTTCTTCGTGGTCGGCCTGGAGTTGAAACGCGAGTTCGTCGCCGGTGAACTGCGCGACCCGCGCCGGGCGGTGCTGCCGGTGGTGGCGGCGGTCGGTGGCATGGCGGCACCGGCGCTGATCTACGTGGGGGTCAACCTCGCCGCGGGCGGCGAGGGGCTGCGCGGTTGGGCCATCCCGACCGCCACCGACATCGCCTTCGCGCTGGCCGTGCTGGCCGTGATCGGGGCGTACCTGCCGCAGGGGCTGCGCGCGTTCCTGCTCACCCTGGCCGTGGTCGACGACCTGCTCGCGATCACCATCATCGCGATCTTCTACACCGACGACTTCAACCTGTTCCCGTTGCTCGGTGCCATCGTGCCGATCGCACTGTTCGGTCTGCTGGTGCAGCGTCGCCGCACCTGGTGGTGGGCGCTCATCCCGCTCGCGGCCGTCGCCTGGACGTTGATGCACGCCTCCGGTGTGCACGCCACGGTGGCCGGAGTGCTGCTCGGCTTCACCGTGCCGGTGCTCGCCGGCCGGCCCCGCGACGGCCGGCCCGCACCCGGCCTCGCCGAGCACCTCGAACACCGGTGGCGGCCGATCTCGGCCGGATTCGCCGTACCGATCTTCGCGTTCTTCGCCGCCGGCGTGTCGCTGCGCGGCGCCGACCTCGGCGCGGTGGCCACCGACCCGATCGTGCTCGGCATCGTGCTCGGACTGGTGGTCGGCAAGTGCGTCGGCATTCTCGGCTCGACGTACCTGCTGGCGCGCTTCACCCGGGCCCGGCTGGACGAGGACATCGCCTGGTCCGATCTGCTCGGGGTGTCGTTGCTGGCCGGCATCGGCTTCACCGTCTCGCTGCTGATCGGTGAACTCGCCTTCGGCTCCGCCGGCGAGGGAGGCAACGTCAAGGCCGCGGTGCTGACCGGTTCGCTGATCTCGGCGCTGCTGGCCACGCTGGTGCTGTCGCGCCGCAACCGGGCGTACCGCGCGATCGCGCTGAAGGAACAGGTCGACCTCGATCAGGACGGCGTGCCGGACGTCTACCAGAAGCCCGGCGGCTGACCGGCGGTGCGGCGGCCCCGGCGCAGGGTCAGGGATCGGTGCCGGGGCGTCCACCGACGGACTCGGCCGGGTGACCCCGCTCCGGCGGCCGCCACCACTGGTAGTTGGCGAGCAGGGCGCTGCGCAGCAGCATGCGCAGCGCCACGATCGCGACGACGGCGGCCAACTCCCGCAGGCTCTGGCCGCCGGCCAGCCCCACCAGACCGGCGGCGACGAGCAGGTCGAGCAGGACCGCGAGGGCGGTCGGCCAGGATCGGGTGGTGACCAGGGCCACCGCGGCGGCGAACGCGCCGAGCACGGTGATGATCGCGGAGAGGGTGCTGGTCACCGCGATCCCTCCGGCGCGGCGATCTGCCGCTGCTCCTGCTCGATCTCGCGACGCAGAACGTAGTTCAGCACGGTACGGATCGCGGCGATGGCGGCGAGCTGACCGATCTGGGCGAAGGTCGGCGACAGCGCGGTACGCAGGATGTCGGCCGCGAGCTGGAACTCCAGCCCCAGGGTGAGGAACCGGCCCAGGGTAAGCCGGATCCGGGTGAACACCGCCGCGTCGCGGAAACGCACCCCGTCGACCACGAATCGCACCAACGCCCACGCGACCCCGGCAGTGATCACCACCACCCCGACGAACTCCACCGCGGTCACCACCACCTGATGACCGTGACGAATCACCCCCCCAACAT
>NZ_POTX01000192.1 GCF_003236305.1 Micromonospora endophytica
ACCCACCTCCGTCGATCTAGGGGCAAACGTCGCTAGTGGATCTCCAACGACGACAACGAGCCCTAGATCGACGTGCTGGGGAGGGTGAGGCCGGCGGCGTCGGCGGCGGCCTGCCGGTCGGCGCGGGCCTGCTCCTCACGGGTGATCAGGTTGGCGTACTCGGTCAGGTCGGCCGGGTCGGGCACCTCCGGCAGCCGGCGCAGGAAGGCTTCCACCTCCCGGACCGCGGTGGTGTGCCGGGCGGCCGCCTCGCGCAGCACCTCGCGGTCGTCGGCGGCGGGATAGAGATCGGTCATGCCGCCGCATACCCGCCCTCAGCCGGTTCGCACCCCGGGATCGATCGCCGCGGCCAGCGGACGCCGCAACCCGAACGCGGGGTTGCGCAGCAGCCACGCCAGGTACGCCGGGTGCGGCGCCAGCGCGTCGGTGTACGCGGCCAGCGCCGTCTCCACCACCAGGTCGGCCATGCCGGCGGCGGGGGACTCCGGGTGCCAGCCGAGCATCAGCCGCCACCGCAGCGGGGTGCCGGCCAGCCGGCGGGTCACCAGACCGGCCACCGGCCGGAAGGTGGCCTGGCACAGTGCCACCGCCTCGCCGGCGTCCACCAGGTCGACGCAGCCGCGCACGTCGGCCTCGTACACCTTGCGGGGTGTGAAGCCGGCGCGGGCGCAGGCGGCGGCGAAACAGTCACCGAAGCAACCGTCGCCCGGCGCCGCCACCCACTGCTCGTGTCGCAGGTCGGCCAGGGCCACCTCGTCCCGATCGGCGAGCGGATGCGTCTCCGGCAACAGCACCATGATCGGATCGACGGCCACCTCCCGCCAGCTCAGGCCGTAGTCCGCCGCCGGGGTGGAGTCGCCACACACCCCGGTCAGGGCGAAGTCCAGTCGACCGGCGGCGACCAGCTGCACCAGCTCGTCGACCGACCAGGACGCGTGCGTGGTGATCTGCGCCTGCGGCTGCGCGGCGGCGAGCCGGTGCACCAGCCGACCCAGGATGGGGCTGTTCACCCCGCCGAAGCGGTAGCGGCGCGGCGCGTCGCCCGCACCGGCCAGCCTTGCCGCCTCATCCTGGAGGCCCTTCATCGCCGGCAGCAGCACCCGGGCCCGGGCCAGCACCAGTTCACCGAGCGCGGTGGGGCGGGCACCCCGGCGGTCGCGTTCGAACAGCGGGCCGCCCAGGGTCCGTTCGATGCGCTGGAGCTGGGCGGTCAGCGCCGGCTGGGCCAGGCCGAGCGTCGAGGCCGCCTTGGTCACGCTCCCCGTCTCCGCGATGGCGCAGACCACCCGCAGGTGGCGCAACTCCAGATTCATAGCGTGACGGTAGGGCGACACCGCGGTCGACGGAAGGGTCCGTACGGATCAACGACCCTGAACGTGTCGCGAGTCGCTCAGCGTGGCGGCGGGTCGCTCAGTTCGGTGAGTTCGCTCAGCTGGGTGTGTCGGCCGGTGACCGCGTCCCGGAGCTTGTCGACGAGCGCGACCGCCGGCTCGACGATCCGGTTCCACGGCGGGGTGTGCGGCACGCCCGGGTGGGGGCGGGTCGGCGCCGCCTCCTCGGCGATCTCCAGCCGGTTGCCGAGCCGGATCAGCTCCTCCTCGGTGGCGTCGGCACACAGCCGCCCCACCAACGCGTCCACCGCCGACACATGCCGTTCGAGCAGCTGGGCGACCATCGGGAGGCGGTCGTCGGTGAGCCCCCGCAACGCCATCAGCAGGGCGGCGTCCCCGGCCAGCACCTCGCCGACCGGCCCGTCGGCGTCGGTGTCGGCCTGCCGGATGGCGGGCAGCAGGTACTGCTCCTCGGCGGAGAGATGCCGAGACAACGCGGCGATCAGGATCTCCCGGCCGTGCGCCGGGTCCGGGCCCGGCTCGACCAGCCGCCGAGCCAACGCCAGCAACTGCTGATGCTCCTCGGCGATGGTGTCGGCGATGCTGCGCCCGGCGGGCTGGTAGCCGTCGCCGGGAGTGGGGGGCAGCGGCGGCAGGTGGACGGACACGGTCCCTCCTCGGCTGGCGGGGACGAAGCGACGATCATCTGGCGGGCGGAGCGACGATGATAAGGCAACCGGACGCGCGCGCAGTACCCGGACCGCCCCGCACCGAAACGGTGGGCTGGTATGAAGGGGCGATGACGAGCAACGCCCACTCCGCCCACCCCGCGCCCACCGACGAGGTCGTCGAACTCTGCCGGGACCTGTTGCGCATCGACACGACGAACACCGGCGACAACGCCACCAGCGTGGGGGAGCGCCGGGCCGCGGAGTACGTCGCGGAGAAGCTGGCCGAGGTCGGCGTCGAGCCGGTGCTGCACGAGTCCGCCCCCGGGCGGGCCAACGTGGTGGCCCGGATCCCCGGCACCGACCCGAGCCGGGGCGCGCTGCTGGTGCACGGCCACCTGGACGTGGTGCCGGCCGACCCCGACGAGTGGTCGGTGCACCCCTTCTCCGGTGAGCTGCGCGACGGCTACCTGTGGGGTCGGGGCGCCATCGACATGAAGGACTTCGACGCGATGGTCCTGGCGGTGGTGCGGCACTGGCAGCGCACCGGCGTCCGCCCGACGCGCGACATCGTGCTGGCGTACACCGCCGACGAGGAGGCGGGCAGTGAGTACGGCGCCCACTTCCTGGCCACCCGGCACCGGGACCTCTTCGACGGCTGCACCGAGGGCATCGGCGAGGTGGGCGGCTTCTCGTACACCGTCGACGAGTCGCGCCGGCTCTACCTGATCGAGACCGCGCAGAAGGGCATCGACTGGCTGCGGCTGCACGCCAAGGGTCGGCCCGGGCACGGCTCGATGGTGCACGACGACAACGCGGTGACCGCACTGGCCGAGGCGGTGGCCCGGATCGGTCGGCACCGCTTCCCGGTGGTGGTCACCGACACCGTACGGGCCTTCCTGGAGGAGGTCTCCGAGGTGCTCGGCATCGAGCTGGACCCGGAGGACCCGGAGACCGCCATCGCCAAACTCGGCCCGATCGCCAACATCATCGGCGCCACCATCCGCAACACCGCCAACCCGACCCGGCTCGCCGCCGGCTACAAGGACAACGTTATTCCCGGCCGGGCCACCGCCACCATCGACTGCCGCAGCCTGCCCGGGCAGTCCGAGCTGCTGGAACGGCAGCTACGGGAGCTGGTCGGCCCGGACATCGCCATCGAGTACATCCAGCGCCAGCCGGCACTGGAGACCACCTTCGACGGTGACCTGGTCGAGGCGATGTCGGCCGCGTTGCGGGCCGAGGATCCGGGCGCGCGACCGGTGCCGTACATGCTCTCCGGCGGCACCGACGCCAAAGCGTTCGCGCAGCTGGGCGTCCGCTGCTTCGGCTTCGCGCCGCTGCGGCTGCCGGCCGACCTGAACTTCTCGGCGCTGTTCCACGGCATCGACGAGCGGGTTCCGGTGGACGGACTACAGTTCGGCGTGCGGGTTCTCGACCGGTTCCTGCGTACCTGCTGACCCGCGCCCGCTTCGGGCGCGGCACCTTGCCACATGAAGGGGACGCCTCATATGACCGACCAGCACGGTGAGCTGGACGCCGCCCTCGAACGCGTGATCGAAGCGGCCCGCCACCACCTGGCCGCGGTCCGCGCCGCCGAGGGCCGGATCGACGACGACGACGTCTGGCAGGCGTACGTCGCGTTGAACAACGCGTCGTTCGCCTACGACGAGCAACTCATGGACGCCTTCGGCGAGGTCACCCCCTGGGACGTCGAGTCGATCGACCCGGACGAGGCCGACCAGCGCTTCGGCGCGGCCGAGGGAGTCGAGCCCGGCGACCCGCACCCCCAGGTCATCTCGGTGCGTCAGCGCCGCGACTACCGGGTGCCCAGCGTCTCGGCGTTGATCCGGATCGCCGACGCGGCCCGCCGCGAGGGCCTGCCCGCCGACGAGGAGGCACCGCCGGTCGAGGGCGTCGGCGAGGCGGTGCTGGAGCTGCTCCAGAGCGGCGACGGCTCGCTCGGCGCACTTGACGTGCCGGAACTGGAGCCGCTCGACGGCGTGGTGATGGTCAGCGAGGTCGGCACCCCGGTCGACCTGGAGTCCTTCGACGACGACGACCCGATCGGCCCGTTCCAGCCGGCGGCCGACGACCGCCTGGTCGGCCGGCTCGACGAGCACCCGTTCGCCGAGCTCGACGACGAACACGACCACGCCCACTGATCCTTGCACCACGGCGGCCGGGGTGTGGCCGCCGTGGTGCAAGGAAGGGCCCCCTATTAACGCCTCGTGTATAGGAGGGGCCCCCTATTAACACCCGCTGGGCTTCCGCGCGGTTCGCGCGCTGGGTTTCCGCGCGGTTCGCGTGGCCGGGTCGCCGCGCGGTCGGCGCGCCAGGTCTCCGCGCGCTCAGGTCGCGGCGCGCCGGTTCTTGCCGGCTCGCGGTGCGACCGCTAGTACGACAGGCCCGGTTGCGGCGGGTTGACCCGACGGCGGCGCAGCATCACCTGCCGCGTGCCGTCCCGGAACAGCTGCACCCGAGCCAACTCCCAGCCGGAGAACTCGGCCTGGATCGCCAGCTGCGCCGCAGCGGTCAACCGGTCGACATTCGGCGGTAACCGCAGCGGCGCGTACTCGTAGTCCATGGCTTCTATGCTGCCCAGCCGGAGCCGGTGAGCGCCACCCCCGCCCGAGTGACCCGCGCCGCCACCGGCCGCGCCACCGTCGGGCTCGGGCTCAGCCGTCCCGTTCGGGGTAGCCGACCTCCAGCGCCGAGACGTCGTCCAGTGCCGTGGTGATCTCCTCGGGGAGACTCATCCGTTCCACCTGGAGCGCGCCGAGCAACTGCCCGGCGGTACGCGCGCCGAGGATCGGCGCGGTCACCCCGGGCCGGTCCCGGATCCAGGCCAACGCCACTTCCAGCGGGGACACCCCGAGCCCACTCGCGGCGGTGGCCACCGCCTCCACGATGCTGGAGCAACGCGGCTCCAGGTAGGTGGCGACGAAGCGTTCGAAATGCGGCGACACGGCCCGCGAGTCCGCCGGGCGGCCGTGCCGGTACTTGCCGGTGAGCACCCCTCGGCCCAGCGGGGACCAGGGCAGCACGCCCAGCCCGAGCGCCTCGCAGGCTGGCAGCACCTCCCGCTCCACGCCCCGTTCGAGCAGCGAATACTCCACCTGGGCGGCGACCACCGGGGCCCGCCCCGGCCAGGCCGCCTGCCAGGCCGCGGCCCGGGCGGTCTGCCAGCCGGAGAAGTTGGAGACGCCGATGTAACGCACCCGGCCGCTGGCCACCGCGTGGTCCAGCGCGGCCAGGGTCTCCTCCAGCGGGGTCTGCGGGTCGTAGCAGTGCACCTGGAAGAGGTCGACGTGGTCGGTGCCCAGTCGGCGCAGCGAGGCGTCGAGCGTACGCAGCAGATGCCCCCGGGAGTTGTCCCGGCGCCGCGCCCCACCCGGCCGGAGCCCCGCCTTCGTGGCGATGAGCAGATCCTCGCGGGGCACCAGGCTGCCCAGCAGCGAGCCGATCACCGACTCGGCGTCGCCGTCGCCGTACACGTCGGCGGTGTCGATCAGGTTGCCGCCGGCGTCGAGATAGCTCTTCAGTTGCGCCGCCGCGTCGTCGGCGTCGGTGTCCCGGCCCCAGGTCATCGTGCCGAGCGCGAGCCGGGAAACCGCCAGCCCGCTTCGGCCGAGCGGTCGCTGCTGCATGGGTGAACCTTATTTCGAACCCGGCCGGACCGATATCCTCGCTCCCGTCGAGTCTGCCGGCGATTCTTCGGGGGGTGATCCGGTGATCGTCCCCATCGTCGGCATTGCGTAACCTGATGCGACTGCGGATGGGGGAGGACTCTGTGCGACTCGGGCTAAGCCTCGGATACCAGACAGCGTGGAGCACACCGGCCGACCACCTGGCCCTGGCTCAGGAGGCGGACCGGCTCGGTTACTCGGTGGTGTGGGCGGCGGAGGCGTACGGCTCCGACTCGCCGAGCATGCTCGCCTGGATGGCCGGGCAGACCGAGCGGATCGACATCGGCAGCGCGGTGATGCAGATCCCGGCCCGTACGCCCGCGATGACCGCGATGACCGCGGCGACCATCGACGCGCTCTCCGGTGGCCGGTTCCGCCTCGGCCTCGGCGTCTCCGGACCTCAGGTCTCCGAGGGCTGGCACGGCGTACGCTTCGGCAAGCCGCTCGCCCGCACCCGGGAGTACGTGGACATCGTGAAGTTGGCGGTGGCCCGCAAGGAGGTCGCCTACGACGGCGAGTTCTACACGCTGCCGCTGCCCGACGGCCCCGGTAAGGCGCTGCGGCTGGGTTTCCACCCACCGCGCGAGCACATCCCGACCTATCTCGCCGCTGTCGGGCCGAAGAACCTGGAGCTGGCCGGCGAGATCGCCGACGGCTGGCTGGCTGTCTTCTACGCCCCGGAGTTCGCCGCTGAGCAACTCGCCGCGGTGACCGCCGGCCGAGCCAAGGTCGGCAAGGAGCTGGCCGGTTTCGACGTGGTGCCCTCCGTGCCTGTCGTCCTCGGTGACGACGTGGCCGCCTGCGCCGAGTTGGTCCGCTGGTACGCGGCCCTCTACGTCGGTGGCATGGGCAGCCGGCAGCAGAACTTCTACAACCAGCTGGCCACCCGGATGGGCTACGGCGACGCCGCCCGCGAGGTGCAGGAGCTCTACCTGGCCAAGCGGCAGCGGGATGCCGCCGCCGCGGTGCCGCTGGAGTTCATCGACCGGACGTCTTTGCTCGGGCCGAAGGAACGCATCGCCGAGCGGATGCGCCAGTACGCCGAGGCCGGGGTGACCACCCTCTCGGTGACCCTGTTCGTCGCCGACCGCGACAGCGGGGTACAGACCCTGCGTACCGTCGCCGAGGCCCTGGAGCTCTCGGGAGTCGGGGAGTGACCTGGGTCGAAGCCATCGTCCTGGGCATCGTCCAGGGCCTGACCGAGTTCCTGCCGGTCAGCTCGTCGGGGCATCTGCGGATCACCTCGGCGATCTTCTTCGAGCGTGACGCCGGTGCGTCCTTCACCGCGGTCACCCAGCTTGGCACCGAGGCGGCGGTGCTGCTCTACTTCGCCAAGGACATCTGGCGGATCGGCCGGACCTGGACCGTCGGCATCTGGGACAAATCAGTACGGAGCAGCCTCGATTACCGGATGGGCTGGTACGTGATCGTCGGCTCCATCCCGATCGGCCTCTTCGGCTTCCTGTTCAAGGACCAGATCCGGGAGACCGCCCGCAACCTGTGGGTGGTGGCCACCACCCTCATCGTGTTCGCCTTCGTGCTCGCGTTCGCCGAGTACTGGGGCCGGCAGACCCGGACCCTGAAGGACTTCCGGATGCGCGACGGCGTGGTGATGGGCTTCGCCCAGGCCCTGGCACTCATTCCCGGAGTGTCCCGCTCCGGCGCGACCCTGACCTTCGGCCTCTTCCTCAACCTCACCCGGGAGACCGCGGCCCGCTACTCGTTCCTGCTGGCCATCCCGGCCGTGGTGATGTCCGGCATCTTCAGCCTGGGCGACGTCTTCGAACCGGCCGCACCCGGCACCTCGGTGCCCTCCGTCGCGCAGATGGTCGTCGCCACGGTCATCGCCTTCGCGGTCGGCTACGCGGCCATCGCCTGGCTGCTGCGCTACGTGGCTCACCACACCCTGTACGTCTTCGTGCTCTACCGGGTCGCGGTCGGCACCCTCGTGCTCGCCCTCCTGCTCACCGGCACCATCAGCGCCACCTGAGGTGTAAGGCGGGAGTGTAAGGAGGGGCCCCCTATTAACGCCTGGTGTATAGGAGGGGCCCCCTCCTAACGCCTGCCGCCTGGCGGCACGCTAACGCCCGCCGCCTGGCGGCACGGCACGGCCGCTAGTACGCCCCCCGACCGGCGGGTACGGCAACGGTCGCCGTCCGGCGGCACAGTACGACCGCCGGTCGGTGGAGCGGCCCTGCCGGTCGGGGGGTGACGGCCTAGGGTGGTTCGCGTGGCGACACTCTTGCTCCTGCGACATGGACGTACCACCGCCAACGCCGACGGTGGCCTGGCCGGCCGTCAGCCGGTCGAGTTGGACGAGACCGGCCGGACCCAGGCCGGCGCGGTGGGTGAGCGGCTGCGTGCGCTGCCGCTGGCGGCCGTCGTGACCAGCCCGTTGATCCGCTGCCGGCAGACTCTCGAGTTGGCGTTGCCGCAGGCGTCGCCGGTGCTGGACGAGGGGCTGATCGAGTGCGGGTACGGCAGTTGGGAGGGGCAGCCGCTGAAGAAGTTGGCCAAGGAGCCACTCTGGCCGGTTGTGCAGCAGCATCCCAGCGCGGCGGTCTTTCCGGAGGGGGAGTCGATGGCGCAGATGGCGGCCCGCGCGGTCGCCACGGTACGTGCCTGGGACGCCCGGCTCACCGCCGAGCAGGGCTCCGAGGCGGTCTGGTTGGCATGCAGCCACGGCGACGTGATCAAGGCCATCGTGGCGGACGCGCTCGGCGTACACCTGGATCTCTTTCAGCGGATCGTGGTGGACCCGGCCTCGGTGACCGCGATCCGCTACACCCCGCTGCGTCCCTTCCTGCTTCGCCTCAACGACGTCGGGGGCGATCTGAGTGGCCTGGTGCCACCACCGCGTAAGCGGCGCCGGCGCCCCGCCCGCCCGGCGGACTCAGACGCCCCGGTCGGCGGCGGCGCGGGCGCGTCCCGGTGAGTCCGAACGTCCCGGTGAGCGCAAGCACCCCGGTGAGTCCGAGCATCCCGGCGAGCGCAAGCACCCCGGTGAGCGCACGCACCCCGGTGAGGGTAAGCACTCGGGCGAGTGTGAGCACTCTGGTGCCGTGCCGCCGAAAGCGTTCCGGCGGACCGGTCCGTGCCGGTGGGGTGCGCGGTACGCGGGCACGCCGGATAGGGTCTCTGGTATGACCCACCAGGTGCACGCCTTCGAGCCGCCGGAGCGGTTCGTCGCCGGGACCGTCGGGCCGCCAGGGGAGCGTACGTTCTTCCTCCAGGCGCGCGGCGGTGGCCGGCTGGTCAGCGTCGCGCTGGAGAAGGTCCAGGTCTCCCTGCTCGCCGAAAAGCTGGAGGAACTGCTCACCGAGGCGCAGCGCCGGTTCGGGGTCGAGTTGCCCGAGGCGCCGGTCTCCCTCGGCGACAACGAGCCGCTGGAAACGCCTGTCGACGAGGAGTTCCGGGTCGGCACGTTGGGCCTGGCCTTCGACGCGGACACCGCGACCGTGGTGATCGAGGCGATAGCGGTCGGCGAGGCGGAGGCCGAGATCGAGCTGGGCGAGTCGGAGGAGGACGAGGCCGACGACGTCGAGCCCGACGAGGACCTCGACCGGCTGCGGGTTCGGCTGACCCCCGAGGCGACCCGTGCGTTCATCGAACGGGCCCGGCGAGTGGTAAACGCCGGCCGTCCCCCCTGCCCGCTCTGCGGGCAGCCGCTCGACCCGGCCGGTCACCTCTGCCCCCGGAACAACGGCTACCACCGGTGACCTCGTCCGGCCTGGCACCCCGGCGGGAGGGCGACGCCGCGCTGCGTCTGCTGCGCGACGGCGAGCTGACCGTCGAGGGGCGGCTGGTCGACGCCTCGAACACCACGCTGCGGGGCATCCTCACCCTGGACGGCGCCACCGCCCGCTGCGTGTACAAACCCGTACGCGGTGAACGCCCACTGTGGGACTTTCCCGACGGTACGCTGGCCGGCCGGGAGGTCGCCGCGTACCTGGTCTCCGTGGCGAGCGGCTGGGACCTGGTGCCACCGACGGTGCTGCGTTCGGGGCCGTTCGGCCCGGGTTCCTGCCAGCTCTGGATCGACGAGCCACC
This sequence comes from Micromonospora endophytica, assembly GCF_003236305.1. Classification (GTDB taxonomy): domain Bacteria; phylum Actinomycetota; class Actinomycetes; order Mycobacteriales; family Micromonosporaceae; genus Micromonospora; species Micromonospora endophytica. The sequence continues at coordinate 9,739 of NZ_POTX01000192.1, forward strand.
CGACGCCGAACCGCTCGTGGCGTTCGTGCCGGCCGACGCGCTGCCGCCCCGGTGGATCCCGATCGCGGCGGCCCGTGACGACGACGGCACCCCGTACGCCCTGGCACACGCGGATGACCCGCGGCTGGCCCGGCTCGCGATCCTCGACGCGGTGATCAACAACGCGGACCGCAAGGGTGGGCACGTCCTGGTCGGCCCGGACGACCGGATCCACGGCGTCGACCACGGGGTCAGCTTCCACGTGGAGGGCAAGTTGCGCACGGTGCTGTGGGGCTGGGCCGGCCGGCCGCTGCCCGACGACGCCGTCGAGACGCTCGACCGGCTGGCCCACCAGGTCACCGGCCCGCTCGGCGACGAACTGGCCGAGCATCTCACCCGCGGCGAGATCACCGAGTTGGCGGCCCGGATCGACAGGCTCCGCACCGAGTGCTGCTTTCCGCAGCCGTCACCGGACTGGCCGGCCGTGCCGTGGCCACCCGTGTGAGGCCCGTCTGCCGCTCACCCGGGTCGCGCCGCGGCCGGGTGGCCTGGGGTACGCCGACGGCCGGACAGCCCTGAGGCGTTGATCACTGCTGGCACCCCGTGCCGGCGACCCGCCGCTCGTTAGGCTGGCGGGCATGGAGTCTTGGTTGGGGCACGAGGTGCCGCGGTTGCCGGGCCGGAGCGGGCCGCTGAGGTTGTACGACTCGGCACGCCAGGGCGTGCACCCGAGCCAGCCCGACGGCGTCGCGACCATGTACGTCTGCGGCATCACCCCGTACGACGCAACGCATCTCGGTCACGCCGCCACGATGATCACGTTCGATCTGGTGCAGCGGATGTGGCGCGACGCGGGCCACGAGGTGCGGTACGTGCAGAACGTCACCGACATCGACGATCCGCTGCTGGAGCGGGCCGAGCGCGACGGCGAGGACTGGAAGGTCCTGGCCATGCGGGAGACGGCCCTGTTCCGGGAGGACATGGAGGCGTTGCGGATCATCCCGCCGGCGCACTACGTCGGTGCCGTCGAGTCGATCCCGGACATCGCCGAGAAGGTGCTGGTGCTGCTCAAGGAGGGTGCCGCGTACCGCCTGGACGACGGCACCGGCGACGTCTACTTCGACGTCTCAGCGGCGCCGCGCTTCGGCTACGAGTCGAACCTGTCCCGGGCGGAGATGCGGGAGATCTTCCCGGATCGCGGTGGTGACCCGGACCGGGCCGGCAAGCGCGACCCGCTCGATCCACTGCTGTGGCGCGGTGCCCGCGACGGCGAACCGTCCTGGCCGGGCGGTGACCTCGGTCCCGGCCGTCCGGGCTGGCACATCGAGTGCGCGGTGATCGCCCTGGGCCTGCTCGGCGCCACCATCGACGTCCAGGGCGGCGGCAACGACCTGCTCTTCCCGCACCACGAGTGTTCCGCCGCGCACGCCGAGCGGCTGACCGGCGCGGCACCGTTCGCCCGGCACTACGTGCACGCCGGCATGATCGGCCTGGACGGCGAGAAGATGTCCAAGTCCCGCGGCAACCTGGTCTTCGTCTCCCGGCTGCGCGCCGACAAGGTCGACCCGATGGCGGTGCGGCTGGCGCTGCTCGCCGGCCACTACCGCGCGGACCGGTCCTGGACCGACGACCTGTTGACCGCCGCGCAGCAGCGACTGGCCCGGTGGCGTCAGGCCGCCGCCGCGCCGTCCGGGCCGTCCGGGGAGGCGTTCCTGGCCGGGGTACGCGAGCGCCTGACCGACGACCTCGACACCCCCGGCGCCCTGCTCCTCGCCGACGACTGGGCCGACCAGACCCTCGCCGGGGCGACCACCGCCCCCACCG
>NZ_POTX01000193.1 GCF_003236305.1 Micromonospora endophytica
GGGCTAGGCGGCGGAGAGGTGGACGCCGTCGCGGCCCTGGCGTTTGACGGCGTAGAGAGCCTGGTCGGCGCGGCGGAGGGTCAGCTCCGGGGATTCGCCGTGGCGGGGGAGGGCGACGCCGACGCTGATGGTGCGGCCGATCCGGCGGGCCGCCTCGGTGAGCCGCTCGGCGACCCGGACGGCCTCCTCGGGCCGGCCCACCTCGATCACCGCGACGAACTCGTCGCCGCCGATCCGGTACAGCTCGTCGCCCTGGCGTAGCGCGCCTTCCAACGCCCGGGCCAGCCCGACGAGCACCCGGTCACCCGCCTGATGGCCGTACGTGTCGTTGACGCTCTTGAAGCCGTCCACGTCGATCGCCAGCAGTGCGGTGCGTCCGGGGGTCGCGTGCGCGATCCGTTGCCCGAACGGGCCGGTGTGGCGCAGCCCGGTGAGCGGGTCGGAGTTGGCCTGTTTACGGAGCCGGTCCAGGGTGCGTAGTCGGTCCAGGCAGCTCCACGCCTGACCGGCGAGCAGCTCCATCAGGTTCACCGTGGCGGCATCCGGTCGCCGCAGCCGTTCGTCGGCGACCAGCAGCACGCCGCCGCCGTCGGCCGGACCGACCGGGACCGCGACCAGCGTGCGTACGCCGGCCCGGACCAGTGGCTCGTGTTCGAGGGTGGGCGGATGGCCGGCCTCGCCGAGGGTGTAGCCGGCACCGTACCGGTGGACCCGTTCGACGATGCGCCGCAGCGCCGCCGGTCCTGCCTCGGTCAACTCGGCGCGGATCCGGGCCTCCAACTCGCCGGGGGCCGCCGGTGGGCTGGCGAGCCGGGGGCCGCCGCGGCCGCAGAGCACCAGAACGGCCGCGGCGAGGGTCGACACGTCCCGAGCCGCCCGGATCGCGGCGCAGAGGAGTTCCCGCTCGGTGCTGGCGGCGGTCATCGCCGCGGCGTGCCGCAGCAGCTTCTCGCTGCGGCTCTCCGCCGGACCGCCGAGGGCGACGATCCGGGCGCCGAGCCGGGCGGCGACCCGCTCGGCCGTGGCCCGCCACCACGCGAGGTCGGCCGGGGCGGTCCATTGCAGATCGAGTACGCCGAGCGGGCGGCCCGCCGGGTCCAGCACCGGTACGCACACCTCGGCGACGACGTCGGGGCGTACCGGAATGTGGTCGGGATCGGCGGTGACGTCCGGTACGACGGCGGGCCGGCCCCCGGTGTGCACCCGGCCGACGATCCCGGCGTCCGGTGCCACGGTGGCGAAGACCTGCCAGGACCCGGTGGCGGCGACGCAGCGGAGCTGATCGTTCACGTGCAGCAGGACGGCGATGGTCGCGGGCGTGAACTGGGCGAGGGCGTCGACCATCGTCTGGCACGCCTCGGCAACGGTCGACGTCCGGGGCAGGCGGGCCGTGACGTCACGGATGACTCGCTGATGATCCACTCGCACGTCGTTCCAGGTCGGGGGTGGTCCGGCCAGTGCCGGGCGCTGATCAAGCCTACCCAGCGGGCGGGGCCGTCGACCTTCGTACACATGTGCTATCCACAGGATGTGGACGACGCTCCGGTGCCAGCGGGTCTAGCGTGGAGATCCCGGAGTGGAGGCCCGATGCTCATCGCCCACCTCAGCGATCCACACCTGACCACCGGCGCGCTCGGCGCCGAGCCGGCCGCCGGGCTGCACCGCGCACTCGGCCGGGTGCTCGCGCTCAACCCCCGGCCGGACTGCGTGGTGATCACCGGAGACCTGGCCGACCACGGCCGCCCCGACGAGTACGCCGTGCTGCGTGAGGTGCTCGGCCGGTTCCCGCTGCCGGTGCACCTGGTCGCCGGCAACCACGACGATCGGGAGTCACTGCTGGACGCCTTCGGCGGCACACCGTGGCTGGGCGGCGGATTCTCCGCCTATTACCAGGTCGACCACCCGGGGCTGACGCTTGTGGTGCTCGACTCGCTGGTGCCCGGGACGGACGGCGGGCGGCTCGGCGACGAACAACTCGACTGGCTCGACCGGGTGCTCGCCACCCGCCCCGAAGTGCCGGCAGTGGTCTGCCTGCACCACCCGCCGATCGAGGTGGGCATCCCGGCCATGGACGCGATCCGGCTCGCCGACGGTCCGGCCCTGGCCGACGTGCTGCTGCGGCATCCCCACGTGGCACGCGTGGCCGCCGGCCACCTGCACCGGCCGGTGACCGCAGCCTTCGCCGGTACGGTCCTCACCGTCGCGCCGAGCACCTGGCGGCAGGTCGCGTTGACCATGACCGACGACCCGCAGGTCTATTTCGTCGCCGAGCCCACCGCGTTGCTGCTGCACCAGGTGACCACTGCCGGCTGTGTCACCCACACCGTGCAGGTCAGCCACACCGCTGGCCCGATCTGCGGCTTCTGAGACCGAGGCGGAGCGAAGGTGTGCCCGTTCGGGCCACTGATCATCGACTCGTGTCGACTCGCCGGCCGCGAACCGGTCGATCAGAATGACCACACTGGACGTTCGGTAGCGGCCCGCCCGGCTCGAATCGGCGGCACATACCCCGCAAGCGTTCACGTTCCCGGTTCACATAGTTAATCTCGCTCCGTCACGTGCTGCGTGACTGATCCGCGTCGAAATATCGGCGTTCTCAGTGGGGGTAGAAACATGACGAAGAGATTCACCGGAATCGTGGCCGCGCTCACCGTCGCGCTCGGCGGTTCACTCACCGTGGCCACCCCGGCGCAGGCCGCTACTCCGGCCATCGAGATAACGAAGGTCTACTACGACTCGCCGGGCACGGACAACCGCTCGAATTCCAGCCTGAACGCCGAGTACGTGAAGCTGACCAACCGGCGCTCCAGCACCATCAACCTGAAGAACTGGACGTTGCGCGACAAGGCGAACCACGTCTACACGTTCTCCGGCAACGTCAAGCTCGCCAAGGGCAAGAGCTTGATCATCCGTACCGGCAAGGGCACCAACACCGCCAGCACCCGTTACTGGGGTTCGGGCAACTACATCTGGAACAACACCGGGGACACCGCGTACCTGCGTAACGCCAGCGGCAAGCAGATCGACAAGTGCGCCTGGTCCACGAAGGGCAACGGCTACACCAACTGCTGAAGCGCAAGCAGGGGTCCCCTGTTAACGGATTTTGTATAGGAAGGGCCCCCTCTTAACGAGGGGGCCCGCCGCCGGCATCGCGGACGTCGAGGACCGCTGCCTCAGCCTTCGAGCGGCGGGCGGTCGATGTTGAGGTGGAAGGCCCGTTCCTCGGCCTCCTGCCGGGCGGCGACGAAGTCGCGCTGCCAGTCCGGAGCGCCGTCCGGGATGCGCGCGACCACATGCTCACTGCGTACCCGGCCCTCCGCGTCGATCAGGGAGACTCCGACGACCGTGTGCCCGCGCCCCGGGATGGCGTAGTGGCGCACCGCCCACCGGGCGGACGTCTCCAGGGCGTGGCGGCGCCGCCGGGCACCGGCCGTCACCGCCAGGAAAACCAGCAGTACGACGGTCAGTACGACGATGGAGACGGCCAGGAACGCGATGATCCGCACCTGGCCCAGGCTAGCGCGCATCCGCCCCGGGGCACACCGTGCCGAGATGTCGCTGGGCAGCCAGAACGCGATTCGGGGCTGGTCTCCGCTCACCCCAGCCCGAGGCTCAGCGCCAGCTCAGCGATCACCGCCGGAGCTTTCGGATCCCGGGCGACCTCCGCCAGCACATCCCGACCCACCGGCCGGCGGCGCACCTCGTACGGTGCCAGCCGCTCCGCGTTGAGCAGCACCCGCGCCGTATTCGCCGGATCCCCGGCCCGGAGGAACCCACGGGCGGCATCGATCACGGTCACCGGTCACGACGCCGCCACGGCCGATCCGGCACCGCCCGAGTCGTCTCCTCGATCGGTATTCGCTCCGCCTCAGCCTGAGCGAGAATCCGCTGCTTCGCCGCCTCCCGTTCCGCCGCCTGAATCTGCTCGCCCCGCCTCTGCCCTTGATCGCGCTCCGCACCGCCCACGTACGACCCCTTCTCGGAAAGGGGCACGGCGGTGTTCTCGGGAGATGTCGCCACCGTCGCGCCAGCCAACGAGCGCGACCGCAACAGATCAGGAAAGGGCATGCGGCCGTGCTGTAATTGGGGCGCTACGGAAAGTGCAGTTGCTGGCTGGAACGCTTACGCACCACTACTGCGCGGTCAGGCTCATCCGCTTGCACAGCCCCCGCAACTCCGGCGACGCCGCCCCCTTGCGCAGCAACGACCGGGCCGTCTCCCGCGCCGACACCGACGAGCGGGCGTGTTGCGGGCCGACCCGCTCCGCGGCGAGCAGCATCCGTACGGCATCACGGTCCCGGCCGACCGCCTCGGCGGCCCGGCCCAGGTCGAGCCAGAAGTACACCTGCCGCACCGCAGGCAGACCGCCGTCCCTGGCTGGAACGCTCACCATCCGAAAGTCGTACATCTGTGCGATCGTGGCCGCTACTGTATGAAAACGTGCCATGACGGAGCGAGTTTCGGCCTTCTGTCAAGTGCACTCTCGGACTAGGATGTAGTTGCGCGACCCCGTCCGACGAAAGAGCCCCTGGGCTCTGGCGAGAGCCTAGTTGGGCGGGGGTTCGTGCCGTTGGCCTAGTAGTAGTGGGTCTTGCCGGCGGCCCAAAGGTCGTACTCATAGCGGATCTTCGACTGGATCATGTCGAAGTAGGTGTGATCCCCGCGCTCACGCTTCCTCGTGACAGCCCAGGTGCAGTAGTCCGCAGCCTGCAAGGCGAAGTCACTCGCACAGGGCCAGAAGGCCAAGCTCCGCTTCACCCTGTAGCTGATGCACTGAGTCAAGACCGCGTCGATCGCACCGCGGAACGCCTTGCGAGTCTTCTTGGTGCCCAGCTCGGCGGCCACGATGAGAGCTTCGTCGTTCGGGTCGAAGATTCTGGGAGCAATCCAGTTTAGATGGTAATACCACGCGTATCGGAAGAAGGTGGCGTCATCCTGCCGGACGTGAGGCTGAGCCTTCGACTTCTCTAGCAAGGTCACGTCGAACTGGAAGTCAAGGGACGACAGGACGCCGAAGACCGCTTGCCGCACATCGTATGGATCGTCAGTGGCATGGAAGTAGGAGTCGAGACCATGGTTGCGGAAAGCAAGCTCGTCTCGGAGCGCCGCCAATGTAGCTCGCAGCTTCCGCAGCTCAGGCTCGTCGATGACCAGCGTGCCCACGGCAAAGTACCTGGAGATGTTGGGCCCCTTGGTGAAGGTCAGGTCACCGCTCTCATCTGAGAACAGGAAACGACGTGCCACAAACCACTCCGGGGGCGTCAGACGAGGGGATCTACATCCTAGTACCTGGACCGTTACGGTACGTTCATCTTCTCGGCGAGTCACACCAGGCGGATGGCCTTGCCAAAGAAGGCTCCTTCGCTCCTTGGGCCACTTGCGAACGGCGAAGGCTCGATCTTTCCGTACCCGCAACGGCTTCGCTGCGTACGTCTGGGTCACCAAGCCGGACGGCAGGTGGACCTGAGCGTATGTCTACGGCCCGACCCGTGAGGTCGTCCACGGCAAGTGGATCAAGCTGCACCAGCGGGCCAAGGTCGGCCGGTCGCTACCGGGTGCCGACACCCTGGGTGGCGCTGAAATGTCTGGGGGAAAGCTTGCGGTAACGGCCACTGCTGTACGAAGCACTAGAGGGCACACCCGTCGATAGGATGTGCCCTCTTACCTGGTCGGGGTGGCCGGATTCGAACCGACGACCTCTTCGTCCCGAACGAAGCGCGCTACCAAGCTGCGCCACACCCCGAGGCGTGCCGACAAATAGTAGCCCACCCGCCCGGAGGGTCAAACTCGGTACCCCCGGCAGCGGATCAAAGCAGTGTCAGCGGGGGATCAGGGTGAGCAGGCTGGCTTCGGGCGCGCAGGCGAACCGGACCGGTGCCGTGGGGTGGGTGCCGAGGCCGGCGGAGACGTGCAGCCAGGAGTCCGAGCCGGGCCAGCGGTGCAGTCCCTTCGCCATCGACCGGGGCAGGCCGCAGTTGGTCACCAACGCGCCCACCCCCGGTACGCAGACCTGGCCGCCGTGGGTGTGTCCGGCGAGCAGCAGCCCGAAGCCGTCGGCGGCCATCTCGTCGAGCAGCGACGGCTCGGGGGAGTGGGTCAGGGCGATGGAGAGATCCGCGGTGGTGTCGACCGGGCCGGACACCGAGGGGTAGTCGTCGCGTTCGATGTGTGGGTCGTCGACCCCGACCATGTCGATCGCTCGGCCGCCGGCCTTCACCGTGGCGCGCCTGTTGTTCAGGTCGCTCCAGCCGGCCCCGGTGAGCACGTCCCGCAGCTCGTCGTAGGGCAGTTCGGCACCCTCGGTGTACTCCCGGTTGGGCAGGAAGTAGGTGAACGGGTTCTTCCAGACCGGCCCGGTGTAGTCGTTCGAGCCGAAGACGAAGGCGCCCGGGTAGTCGAGCAGGGGTTGCAGGGCGCGCAGCACCCCCGGCACCGCCCCCGGGTGGGCCATGTTGTCGCCGGTCACCACGACCAGGTCGGGATCGAGAGCGGCGAGCGACGCCACCCACCGCTGTTTGCGTGCCTGGTTGGGGGTCATGTGCAGGTCGGACAGGTGCAGCACGCGCAGCGGCTCGGTGCCGGTCGGCAGCACCGGGACATCGAAGCGCCGGAGGGTGAACATGTTGCGCTCGACGAGTGAGGCGTACGCCAGGGCGGCGGCGCCCGTCGCGACGGTGGCGGTCGCGAGCCGGAATAGTGTGCGCTTTCCCATGCCGATCAGGGTAGTTTGACCGTCCATGAGCACGCTGAAGGACCGTCTCACCGCCGACATGCGCGCCGCCCTGAAGGGCCGCGACGAGCTGACCACCTCCACCCTGCGGATGGCCCTGGCCGCCGTCGGCAACGCCGAGGTGTCGGGCAAGGCCAAGCGCGAGCTCACCGACGACGAGGTGCTGGCCGTGCTGACCAAGGAGGCCAAGAAGCGCCGGGAGGCGGCGACCGCCTTCGCCGACGCGGGGCGCGCCGAGCAGTCCGCCCGGGAGATCGCCGAGGGTGAGGTGCTGGACCGCTACCTGCCGAAGCAGCTCTCCGACGACGAGTTGACCGAGCTGGTCGCGGGGGCGCTCGCCGCCGGCGGGTTCACCGGCAAGGCGCAGATGGGCCCGGCGATGAAGGCGGCCCAGGCCACCGTGGCCGGCCGGGCCGAGGGTGGCCGGGTGGCCGCGGAGGTACGCCGCCAGCTCGGCCTCTGACCACGCGAGCCGCCGCACCAGCCGGCGGCCGGAGCCATGACAACGCGGTACGGGCGGACATCCTGTCGAGGATGCCCGCCCGTACCGTTCGGATCGCTTGTGGCTCAGCCGTTGGGTCGGCCGTTGCCGGGCCCGCCCGGCGGTCCGTTGCCCGGCCCACCGTTGTTGCCGTCACCACCGTTGTTGCCGCCACCGCCGGCGCTGACCTGGATGGTCACCACGCCGCCCTTGATGGTGCGGTTGCTCGGGCTGGTGCCGGCGGCGGTGCCGGCCGGGCAGTTCGAGACGATCGGGTTGCTGGAGACGACCGGCTGGAAGCCGGCTCCGGAGATGCGCTGTTTCGCCGTCTCGATGTTGACGCAGTTGACGCTGGGGATGGGGCGCTGGTCACCTTCGGAGATCTTCCGGCCCGGTGGGTCGAAGTTGATCGCCTTCTTGCCCTTCATGGCGTCGCGCAGCGTCTCGAAGACCGGCCAGTTGACGCCGTCCGAGGTCTTGTGCTTCATCCGGACGTTGGTCTGCGGCCAGTCCGGGTCGGCCAGGATGCCGGCCACCGCGTACTGCTTGGTCATCGCGACCAGGGAGGCGGTCTTCTCGGCGTCGGTGGTGCCGGACTTGCCGGCGATCGGCTTGCCGACCATGCCGCGGCCCTCGGCGGCCGTCCGGCTGCTGCCGCAGCTGCCGCCGGAGGGGCTGTCGCCGACCGGGCATCGGGCCGCGTCGACGGCCGCCCGCGCGACATCCTTGCTGAACCGCTGCTCACAGCGGGGCTTCGCCACGTCCAGTTCGTTGCCGTCCAGGTCGGTGATCTTCTGCACCGGGATCGGTTCGCAGTACTTGCCGTCCGCGGCCAGGGTCGCGTACGCGTTCGCCAACTCCAGTGGGGTGGTCTGCGACACGCCGAGGGTGAAGGCGCCCCACTGGTGCGCGGCCTCCTTGTTGTTGGCGAACTTCGCGTCGTCACTGTCCCGGAACCCGATGCCCAGCCGCTTGGCCACGTCGACCACGTTCTCCGCGCCGACCTGCTGCTGGAGCGGGACGAAGTAGGTGTTGGTCGAGGACGAGAAGGCGCTGCGCATGTCCTTCACGCCGCCAGGCTGGAGGTCGGAGTTGGTCGGGCAGTAGAAGTGCGTGCCCGGGCAGGCGGCGGAGCTGCTGGGGTCGATGATGTAGTCGGACTTGAACTGCTGCGGCGCGTTGATGGTGTGGCTGAGCGGCAGACCCTTCTCCAGCGCGGCCACGATGGTGAAGATCTTGAACACCGAGCCGGCCTGGTAGCCGGTGATTCCGTCGCCGCCGGTGAGCAGGGGGTTCACCGTGTTGGGGTAGTTGCCGAGCCGGCCCCGGTCCCGCTGCTTCGGATCGCTGTGCGGCAAGTTCTTCGGCTTCTTCGGGTTGTCGAGCTTGAAGTTCCGGTTGACCGACAGCGCCCGCACCCGGCCGGTGCCGGGCTCCACCACCGCCAGCATGATGGCTTCCTTGGAGTTCACCGGTCGGGACCGCTTGACCGCATCGTCGGCGGCCTTCTGCGCCTGGACGTCAAGAGTCGTGACGATGGTGTAGCCGCCGCTCTTGAGCCGCCGCTCCCGGTCGTACGAGGTGGAGCCGAAGGTCTCCTCCGACATCCACCAGCGGTAGAAGGCGTCGCAGAAGAAGCCCCAGGAGATCTTGTTGGTGGCCACGCAGCCGTTCGGGGTCCGCTTGTCCTTGACCTTCAGCTTGACGGCCTTGGCCTTCGTGGCCTCGTCCTCGGTGATGGCACCGATCTTGGCCATGTTGTCGATGACGTAGTCACGCCGGGCGACCGCCTGCGGGTAACCGCTCTCGGTGGTCGGGTCGAACGAACTCGGCGCCTTGACCAGGCCGGCCAGCATGGCGGCCTCTTCGATCTTCAGATCCTTCGGCGGCTTGTTGAAGTAGACCTGGCTGGCGGCGTAGACGCCGTACGCGCCGTTACCGAAGGCGGCGAGGTTGAGGTAGCCCTCCAGGATCTCGTCCTTGGTCATCTCCTGGTCCACCTGGAGCGCGTACCGCATCTCGCGCAGCTTGCGGGCGCTGGTGTCCTCGGTCGCGGCGATCACGTCGGCCGGGTGGGTGGCCGAGTACGCGATGTTCAGCCGGACGAACTGCATGGTCAGCGTGGACGCGCCCTGCTTGTCGTTGGTGGCCGAGCTGTTGTTGACGAAGGCTCGGGCGACGCCGTTGAGGTCGACTCCGTTGTGCTCGTAGAAGTCGTGGTCCTCGGCGGCGACGATGGCCTTCTGCATGTGCGGCGAGATGTCCTTGAGTGGCACCTCACGACGATTCTCGTCGTACATCGTGGCCAGTGGTGTCTTGCCGTCCTTCGCCAGCAGATAACTGATCTGGGGGGCGCGGGCTGTCGACAGCTCCTTCGGCAGTGCGCCGAAGGTGTCCGCACCGGCCTTGGCGGCCAGGCCCGACATCGCCACCGCGGGGAAAGCCGCGGCGGCGACCACTACGCCAGCCAACAGCCCACAGATCAGCAGCGATGCGGCGTTGGTCAGGACGTTGTGGTCACGTTTCCGCATCCGAGTCACCTCGACAGAGTACGCGAACAGGTAGCGAGGGCCGTCGCGGCGTCTTTTCCCCATTTCCTGCGCGCGCCGGCCTCGTTGTGCTAGACGCGTGGCACCGGCGTCCGGTTGCGAATCCGGGCCGAGTTTCCTTCCCGGGAAGCCCGGCTCGCAGCGTTTTCGTGGACATCGGTGGGGTAAGCGACGGTCCCGCGCCCGAGAAGCCGGGACTGTCCGAAATGATGGATTTAGCCGACAACGTTGCGTAATCGGGCGACTACAGAGCATGATGGTGTGCGGCGACAGCGCCACATGTCGTCCGCGCCGCCTCAGGGGGTAGGGCCGCGGGCGCTCGGGGGGAGAAAAGACCGGCTGGCCCGCGACGGCGTCGGTAGTACTTGCAAGGGGGGACGTGTACAGATGGGCATGATCACTGACTGGCCGTCATTGGCGGCGTGTCAGAACGGGGACCCGGACGCGTTGTTCGTACAGGGCGCCGAACAGAACGTGGCGAAACGGATCTGCCGGAGCTGCCCAGTTCGGTACGAGTGCCTGGCCGACGCGCTGGACAACCGGATCGAGTTCGGCGTGTGGGGTGGCATGACCGAACGCGAACGCCGTGCGTTGCTCCGCCGTCACCCGCAGGTCACCAGCTGGCGGAAAATGTTCGAAGCGGCGATGAAGAAAAACGCCAAGGACAAGGCCGCCAAGGACCGCATCCTGGCCACCACCATGACCAGTTCCTGACCGACCCGGTCAGGAGCGGCTGATCGCCGCGCCGATCGTCCGCAGCCCGTCGACGTCGTGCACGTCGGCGGGCTGCGCCGCCACCGAAACCGTCGGCACCTCGGGAAACGTCTCGGTGAAGCGGGCAGCCACCTGTTGTTCGCGTACCGCCTGCTCGGCCAGGGTGGCGTGGGCCCGCAGCACCTCGACGGTGCCCTCGTGGCCACCGGCCGCGGCCAGCCGCTCCGCGGCGGCGCGGCTCTCCGGCGCGGCCAGGTCGGCCACGGCCGGGCGGTGCACCCGGTTGAGCACCAGACCGGCGAGCGGCATCTGCTCCTCGCGCAACCGGCCGGCGAAGTAGGCGGCCTCCCGGACCGCGTCCGGCTCCGGCGCCGCGACCAGCAGGAAGGCCGTCTCACCCGCCTGAAGGATGCGGTACGTCTGCTCCGCCCGCTGCCGGAACCCGCCGAACATCGAGTCGAGCGCCGCCACGAAGCCGGACAGGTCAGCCAGCAACTGGGTGCCGAGCACCTTCTGCACCACCCGGGAGAACATCCCGAAGGACGCGGTGACGAGACTGAACATGCTGCGCCCGCCGGTACGCGCCGGCGCGAGCAGCAGCCGCAGCATCCGGCCGTCGAGAAAGCGGGACAGCCGGGCCGGCGCGTCGAGGAAGTCCAGCGCGGAACGCGACGGCGGGGTGTCCACCACGATCAGATCCCACTCGCCGCGCGCGTGCAGCTGGCCGAGCTTCTCCATGGCCATGTATTCCTGGGTGCCGGAGAAGGTGGAACTCATCGCCTGGTAGAAGGGGTTCGCGAAGATCTCCGCCGCCTTCGCCGGGTCGGTGTGCGCGAGCACCACGTCGTCGAAGGTGCGCTTCATGTCGAGCATCATGGCGTGCAACTCGCCGCCGCTGGACTCGACGTCGATGCCCTTGACCTGCCGGGGGGTGTTGTCCAGCTCGGTCAGGCCGAGGGACTGGGCCAACCGCCGGGCCGGGTCGATGGTGAGCACCACCGTACGCCGGCCGTGCTGCTCTGCCGCGCGCAGCGCGAGCGCGGCGGCGGTGGTCGTCTTGCCC
>NZ_POTX01000194.1 GCF_003236305.1 Micromonospora endophytica
CTCCGGGGGCAGGTCGGCGAGGCCGGCCTCGGCGTGGGTGGGCACCTCGTCCCAGAGCACTCTGACGTGCCGTGGGTCGTCCAGGGCCACCCGGATCGGCAGTGTCTGGCCGAGCGCCGGCCACTTGGACACCGGCACCCGCGGCTCGATGATCTTCTTGGAGCGGGGCGGCAGCCCAGGAGCGTCGATCACCAGCTGGAGTTCGCAGCGGCCGAAGGCGTACTGCGTGGGCGGCTCGGAGGCGCTGTGCACGTGTCCGGCGCCGACCACCCAGGTGCGCCCGCCGCCGCGCACCGTGCCCAGCGCGATCGCCAACGCCAGGAAGGCGACGCCGAGCGCCACGATGGCCCAGCTCTGCATGCCCAGGCCGAAAAGGATCACGAAGGCAGCCACGGTGCCGACGACCGCAGCGATCAGTTTGCGTACCGGTGCGATGGGTGGGTTACCGCCGTTCGCCACAGTGGACCTCCCGGGTGGTCAGGGCCAGGCTAGGCCGGATCGCGGGCCGGGGGAAGAACCGGCCAGCGCGCCGGCGCCGGGACCGGGTCGCTAGGCTGACCGTACCGAGCCCGACCGGCTTCCGCTCTGAGGAGGAACCCAGCGTGTCCATCAGCAGCCCGGACGAGCGTACGCTCGTACTGATCAAGCCCGACGCGGTCCGCCGTGGGCTGGTCGGCGAGATCATCTCCCGTTTCGAGCGCAAGGGGCTGCGGATCGACGCCATGGTGTCCCGGACGATGGACGCCGCGCTGGCCGACGAGCACTACGCCGAGCACGTCGACAAGGCCTTCTACCCGCCGCTCAAGGACTTCATGACCGGCGGTCCGCTGGTCGCGCTGGTGCTCTCCGGCGACCAGGTGATCGACGTGGTGCGCGGCCTGATCGGGGCCACCGACGGGCGGAAGGCCGCCGCCGGCACGATCCGTGGTGATCTCTCCCTCTCCAACCGGGAGAACCTGGTGCACGCCTCCGACTCGCCCGACAGCGCCAAGCGCGAGATCGCCCTCTGGTTCCCCGACCTGGGCTGACACGCCGGACCGCTAGGCCGTCCAGGGAATCTTGTCCGGGTTGGTCACCAGGAACACGTCGGTGATCCGACCGGCGGCGATGCCGAGGGTCAGCGCGTACCGGGCGCCGGCCGCGGTGGACACCATGACGCCTGGCTGGCCGTTGAGTTCCGTACGACGCACGGTGAGCGCTCCGCCCTTGCGGCAGATGCCGATCATGAACCGGGCGACCCGGTCCGCTCCGGTCACCGGGTTGCGGGCGGAGCGGACCCGGCCACCGCCGTCGCTCCAGCCGGTCGCGTCGGCGGCCATCAGCCCGGTCAGGGCGGCCAGGTCGCCCTCGTCGACGGCGGTGACGAACGCCTGCAACAGCCGTTCCTGCTCCGCCCGGTCGGCGGTGAACCGGCGCCGGTCCCGGCCGATCCGCTCGGTCGCCCGGTGATGCAGCTGCCGACAGTCCTCGGCGGAGCGGTCCAGCAGTTCGGCGATCTCGGCGTACGGCAGCTCGAAGGCGGTGTGCAGCACGTAGACCGCGCGCTCCGGCGGGGTGAGCCGCTCCAGCAGGTGCAGCAGCGCGGTGGAGAGCGAGTCGCGCAGTTCGACGCGTTCCAGCGGGCCGAACGGCGACGGCATGGTCGGCACCGGCTCCGGCAGCCACGGCCCGACGTACGACTCGCGGGCGGACTGCCGGGCGCGGAGCCGGTCCATGGCCAGCCGGGTGACCACCCGGGACAGGTAGCGGCGGGGCTCGGCCACCCCGGCCCGGTCGACGCGCACCCAGCGCAGGTACGCCTCCTGGAGGACGTCCTCGGCGTCGTACCGGCTGCCCAGCAACCGGTAGGCCAGGCCGAGCAGCATCGGCCGGTGCGCGTCGAGCGCACCGGCCGCCTCCACCGCGTCGACCCGGCTCACCGCACCGGCCGACGCCGGCCGGCTCACTCCTGCGACGGCAGTTCGGTGCGGAAGGTCACCGCGATCCGGTTCCACACGTTGATTGTGGCAATCGCTAGGACCAGGTCGGCGAGGGCCTTCTCCGGCCAGACCTTCGCGGCCGCCGCCCAGACGTCGTCGGGCACCCCGTGCTCACCGAGCCGGGTGACCGCGTCGGTGAGCGCCAGCGCGGCCCGCTCCCGCTCGTCGAAGAAGGGCGCCTCGCGCCAGGCGGCCACCGCGAACAACCGACGGTGTGACTCTCCGGCTTCTGCCGCCTCCCGGCTGTGCATGTCGACGCAGTACGCACACCCGTTCAGCACCGACGCCCGCAACTTCACCAGCTCCAGCACTGTGTGGTCCACGTTGGCCCGGACGTACTTCTCCAACCCCAGGACGCTCTGGAACGCCTGCGGCGCCACCTCGGCGATGTTCAACCGCTGCATGACGACCTCCCTGATCGGTGTGATGCCGACACGACGGTCGGGCGGTACCACCGCGTGACGGTTCCGGCCTGTGACGCCGGTCATGTCCCGTTCCGGCACCGGCCCTCTGGACCGCCACCTCCCCTCTCCCTGGCTCCCGATCCCTTGTCGACCATGAAGTTGTGGTCACGACACACCGCGCTGGGTGACAACAACCTCATGATCAGCAGGGGGGTCAGAGGGTGTCCAGGGAGGCGTGGCGGCGGGATTCGGCTTCGAAGAGTTTGAGGAGGGTGGCGGCGAGCAGGGCGTAGGCCAGGGCGACTGCTGCTTCGGCGGCCAGCGGGATGGCGGCGACGGCCAGGGAGTCGCCGGCGGCCAGCCGACGGGCGGCTTCGGCGGCATGGGTGATCGGGAGGAGCTGGCCGGCCACGCGCATCCCGGTCGGTAGGTCGGTGGCCGGCACGTTGACGCCGGTGAGCAGGAGCAGCAGGGCCACCGCCACGTTGGACACCAACCAGACGTCCCGCAGCCGCAGGCCCACCGCGCCCAGGGCCAGGCCGAAGAATCCGCAGGACAGCGCCGCCACCGCCAGGATGAGCAGCAGGCCGGGCAGCGCCGACAGCGGGATCCGCAGACCGAGCAGAAGCGAGGCGGCGGTAAGCGTGCTCACCGCGATCAGCAGCCCGTTGCCGGCGTACGGCAGGACCCGGCCGAGGAACACCGCCGTGCGGCTGCGCGGGGAGAGCAGCACGTGCCCGAGGGTGCCGAAGCGCCGCTCGTTCGACACCGCCATCGTGCCGCCGAAAACGCAGGCCAGCGACGCGGCCAGCACCGCGTTGCCGACGATGTAGAACCTGTCGTCGGCGACCTGGAGCTGCCGGCCCAGATAGGCGAAGAAGAGCAGCTGGAACAGCGGCCCGACCAGCAACGTGCCGACGAACATCGCTGGGGTGGCCCAGTTGAACAACGCCCGGTACGCGATCACGCCGCCGGTGCCGACCAGGCGGAACAGGTCCATCATCGTGCCTCCTCAGGCCAGCGCCAGCGTGGCGGCGGCTCGGGCCCGCCGTTCGACGTGGGTCATCATCAGCGCGCCCAGCACCAGGCAGCCGAGGCTGATGGCCAGGCAGACGCCCAGCGACGGCCATACCGGACCGCTGCCGGTGGCCGCCTCGCGGACCGCCCGCGCACCCCAGGTGGTCGGCAGCACCGCCGCGATCGGCCCGGTCCAGCCGGGCAGCACCGTGATCGGCACGAGCATCCCGGAAACCAGCCAGATCGGATACTCGAGGGTGTTGGTCAGGGCGTTGGCGTTGCGCATCAGTACGAACGTCGAGGCGAGCAGCAGGCCGAACATGCCCAGCCCGATGATGCAGCCGGGCACCGCCACGGCGAACGCGAGCGGATCGGCGAAGGTGAGCGGGATGCCGTGGAGCAACCGGCCCCACAGCAGGGTGGCGACCATCGCGTAGGTGCCGGTGAGCGCGGTGGCCAGGGTGATCGGCAGGATCACCAGCGCGGGCGGTCGAGGCGCCAGCATGATCATTTCCAGCATGCCAAGCCAGCGCTGGTTCTGGATCGCGCCCCCGGAGCCGAACAGCACCGACGACCAGATCCCCATCAGCCCCGCTCCGACCGCGGCTTCCAGCAGCCGGTCCGGTTCCGCACCGGCCCGGAACAGGTGGACCGCCAGGGTGGCCTGCACCACCGGAAGGATCAGCGCGATGGTGATCTCCAGCGATGACCGGCTCTGGTGCTTGGCGTGCAGCAGCGCGCCGACCGCGATCAACCGGAGCGTCCTCACACCGGCACCGCCTCGGCCGCCGACCGCTGTTCCACCCGGTTGACGATCGCCACGTACGCGTCCTCAAGCGTCGGTTGTCGGGCGGTCACCCGGCCCAGCCGTACGCCGGCCAGCTCGCGCAGCACGTCGGCCTGTACGTCGATGCCCGCGTCGGACTGCACGGTCAGCACCTGCGCCGCCCCGACCACCTCCAGGCCCGCCTGCCGCACCCCCGGCAGGGTGTGGATCGCTGACAGCCGGGCGTCGTTCACGCCGTACGCCTCGACCTCGAGCACCCGCCGGCCGTCCGCGTGGTGGCGCAACTCCGCCGGGGTGCCGAGGGCCTGGATCAGACCGCCGGCGATCACCGCGATCCGGTCGCACAGCTCATCCGCCTCGGCCATGTAATGCGTGGTCAGCAGCACGGTGGTGCCGGCGGCGGCCAGGTCGGCGACGGTCTGCCGCAACTCCCGTGCGGCCACCGGATCGACCCCGATCGAGGGCTCGTCCAGGAACAGCACCCGCGGCCGGTGCAGCAGGCCCCGGGCGATGTGCAACCGCTGCCGCATGCCCCGGGAATAGCCCTCGACCCGCTCGTGCTCCCGGCCGTCAAGCCGTACCAGCTCCAGCAGCTCGGCGATCCGCCGCTTCTGCTCCCGACCCGGTACGCCGTACAGCTCGGCGAAGTACCGCAGGTTGTCCCGGGCGGAGAGCCGGTCGTAGAGGCCCCGGTCCCCACCGAAGACGTACCCGATCCGCCGGCGTACCTCCCGGGTCTGGCGGACCACGTCGTAGCCGCAGATCCGGGCCGTCCCGGCGGTCGGGATGAGCAGCGTGTTCAACAGCTTGATGGTGGTCGTCTTGCCGGCGCCGTTCGGACCGAGCAGGCCGAACAGCTCCCCGTTGCCGACCGTCAGGTCGACGCCGCGGACCGCCTCCACCTCCCGGCGCTGCGGTCGGAACCACCCGATTCGGCTGCGATAGGTGCGGCGCAGCCCGGCTGCCTCGATCGCGATTTCGCTCATGGCCGCGAATCTAGGGACGCCGGCTTGGCGGGAAAACGAATTCGGCGTTTGCCGAATCCTCAGGCGGAAGCGTTCGCCGGGTCGGCGCCGATCAACGTGACCAGTGCCAGGCCGGCCGGCTCCAGGCCGTACAGCACGCGGCGTCCCGCTCGGCGGCGGTGCACCACGCCGGCGGCGACCAGCGCGGCCAGGTGCTCGGAGACGGTGCTCGGCGCGAGCCCCAGGGTGGCGGCCAGCCCGGCGGTGGTGGCCGGTCGGGTCAGTGCGCGCAGCACCGTGGCCCGGCCGCGACCGACCAGGGTCGCCAACCGGTCGGTCTCCGTCGGCTCGGCCGTCTGCGCCGGGCCGTCGGCGAGCATCGCCGCGCCCCGGGCCTGATAGGTGACCGCGACGATCTCCGGATGGTCGGTGGAGCAGGCCAGGGCACCTCGGGAGAAGATCAGCGGGATCAGCAACAGCCGCTTGTTCACCGCCTGGAAGTGGTGCTCCAGGGGCTTGACCAGGGTGAGGACCGGACGCTCCCAGCGCACCCGGTCATGCAGATCGGCCAGCAGCGCGTCCGGGCCGTGGGCGGCGAGCGCCCGGGCCCGGAACAGCACCTCCTCGTCGAGCGCCGTCTGCATCGCCGGCCACCACGGCGCGATCGCCGCATCCCAGTACGCCTGCACGCCGTCGGCGTACCGGTCCAGGGCGGCCTGCCGGTCGGTCACGAACGGGCGTAGCCAGGCGGGCAGTTCGCCGTTGCGGTAGTAGCGGGCGAGCTGTGCGGTGATCACCTCCGGCGGGGTGGCCCGCACCACCGCCAACTCCTCGGCCAGGCTGGCGGCCGGTGTCGACGGGACCGGGGTCAGGAAATCCGGACTCCAGCCGTCAGGGGTGATCAGTATCCGGGCTGGGGCGGTGGCCGGGACGTCGGCGAGCACCTGTCGGGCCTGCCGGGCCCAACTGGTGTAGGGCCAGGGTGCCTCGGTCGGGTTCCGGTGCAGCAGGGCGAGGCTCGTCAACACCTCCCAGATCGGGCTGGTGGCGATCCGGGTACGAGCCAGGGTCGGTTCGTCGATCTCGATTCGGATCACGGTGCGAGCCTAGTGGGATCAGGTGGCCGTTACTCGGCGGCGAGTTCCGGCCGGAGTCGGGTAACCTTGACCACCGAACAGGCGATGATCCGGCTATCACCGGGGAGCTTCCGGAAGAACGGCTGGGTGACCAGCTCAGTAGAACCGGGCGGGTCCGGCCCGTTACAGCCGGCCCAATGAGCGGGCGGTCGATCCTGGCCGTCAAGCGGGGTGGTACCGCGGGCTTGGCCCGGGGCGTCGGTGACGGCGTACCGGAACGGGCTCGTCCTCGCAGACCCACACCACAGTGAGTGTCAGCGAGGAGAGCGACCCCGATGGCCTATCCGTTGCACGACCCGACTGCCGCCGGCGTCCCGGCGAGCCCGGACCTGCCCGCGGTCGAGCGCCGGGTGCTGGAGCACTGGACGGCCGACAAGACCTTCGAAGCGTCCGTGGACGCCCGTGACCCAGGCAAGAACGGCAACAACGAGTACGTCTTCTACGACGGGCCGCCGTTCGCCAACGGGCTGCCGCACTACGGTCACCTGTTCACCGGGTACGTCAAGGACGTGGTGCCGCGGTATCAGACCATGCGCGGCCGGCGGGTGGAGCGGCGCTTCGGTTGGGACTGCCACGGGCTACCCGCCGAGGTGGTCGCCGAGAAGCAGCTCGGCATCACCAGCAAGGCGGAGATCCTCGACCTGGGTGTGGCCCGGTTCAACGAGGCGTGCCGCACCTCGGTGCTGGAGTTCACCCACGACTGGGAGCGGTACGTCACCCGGCAGGCCCGCTGGGTCGACTTCGCCAACGACTACAAGACCCTCGACCTGGACTACATGGAATCGGTCATGTGGGCCTTCAAGACCCTGCACGACAAGGGCCTGGTCTACGAGGGCTTCCGGGTGCTGGCGTACTGCTGGCGGTGCGAGACGCCGCTGTCGAACACCGAGACCCGGATGGATGACGTCTACCGGGACCGGCACGACCCGACGCTGTCGGTGTGGTTCGGGCTGACCCCGGACGAGTCCGCACCGGAGCTGCTGCGCGGACCGGTCAAGCTGGGTGTCTGGACCACCACGCCGTGGACCCTGCCGTCGAACCTGGCGCTCGCCGTCGGTCCCGACATCGAGTACGCGGTGCTGGAACGCGACGGCTCGCGGTACGTCGTGGGCGCGGCGCGGCTGGCCGCGTACGCCAAGGAGCTGGAGGGGTACGAGCAGGTCGGCACGGTGCGCGGTGCGGACCTGGTGGGGCGCCGGTACACGCCGCTCTTCGACTTCCTGGTGGAGCAGGCCGGTGAGCACGCCTACCAGGTGCTCGGCGCGGAGTTCGTCACCACCGAGGACGGCACCGGGATCGTGCACCTGGCCCCGGCCTTCGGCGAGGACGACCAGAACGTCTGCAACGCGGCCGGCATCCCGACCATCGTCACCGTGGACGACCACACCCGGTTCACCGCGCTGGTCCCGCCGTACCAGGGCGAGCAGGTCTTCGACGTCAACAAGCCGGTGATCCGGGAGCTGAAGGAGCGGGGGGTGGTGTTCAAGCAGGACACCTACACCCACGCGTACCCGCACTGCTGGCGCTGCGACACTCCGCTGGTCTACAAGGCGGTGTCCTCGTGGTTCGTCGCGGTGACGAAGTTCAAGGACCGGATGGTCGAGCTGAACCAGCAGATCAACTGGACGCCGGGGCACATCAAGGACGGCTCGTTCGGCAAGTGGCTGGCCAACGCCCGGGACTGGTCGATCAGCCGGAACCGGTTCTGGGGCTCACCGATCCCGGTGTGGCGCTCCGACGATCCGAACTACCCCCGGATCGACGTGTACGGGTCGTTGGCGGAGATCGAGCGGGACTTCGGGGAGCTTGCGACCCGAAGCGGCGTGCTCAGCGGTGGACGGCTTACTGATCTCCACCGGCCGGTGGTGGACGAGCTGGTCCGGCCCAACCCGGACGACCCGACCGGGAAGTCGATGATGCGCCGGGTGCCGGAGGTGCTGGACTGCTGGTTCGAGTCCGGCTCGATGCCGTTCGCCCAGGTGCACTACCCGTTCGAGAACGCCGACTGGTTCGAGAACCACTACCCGGGCGACTTCATCGTCGAGTACATCGGGCAGACCCGGGGCTGGTTCTACACCATGCACGTGCTGGCCACCGCGCTGTTCGACCGGCCGGCGTTCCGCAACTGCCTCAGCCACGGCATCCTGCTCGGCTCCGACGGGCGCAAGATGTCCAAGAGCCTGCGCAACTACCCGGACGTGTACCACGTCTTCGACTCGTACGGCTCGGACGCGATGCGCTGGATGCTGATGTCCTCGCCGGTGCTGCGCGGCGGCGACATGCCGGTCACCGAGTCGGCCATCCGGGACGCCGTGCGGCAGGTGCTGCTGCCGCTGTGGAACGTGTGGTACTTCTTCTCGCTCTACGCCAACGCCGACTCCTACACGGCGCGTCGTCGTACCGATTCCACCCACCTGCTCGACCGGTACGTGCTGGCCAAGACGAACGAGTTGGTGACGACGGTCGGCGCGCAGATGGACGCGTACGACATCTCCGGTGCCTGCGCGACCGTCCGGTCCTACCTGGACGCGCTCACCAACTGGTACGTGCGCCGCTCCCGGGACCGCTTCTGGACCGGGGACGCCGACGCGTTCGACACGCTGTGGACGGTGCTGGAGACGCTCTGCCGGGTGGTGGCGCCGCTGGTGCCGCTGACCGCCGAGGAGATCTGGCGTGGGTTGACCGGCGAGCGGTCGGTGCACCTGACCGACTGGCCGTCGGCCGAGCAGTTCCCGGCCGACCACGACCTGGTGGCCGCGATGGACAACGTGCGCGCGGTCGCCTCGGCCACGCTGTCGCTGCGCAAGGCCAAGGGGCTGCGGGTGCGGCTGCCGCTGTCGAAGCTGACCGTGGCCAGCCCGGTGGCCGGTCAACTGCGGCCCTTCGCCGACCTGGTCGCCGACGAGGTCAACGTCAAGGACGTCGTCTTCACCGACGAGGTGTCGGCGTACTGCCAGCAGGTGTTGACCGTGGTGCCCAGGGCGCTCGGGCCCCGGGTCGGCAAGCAGGTCCAGCAGGTGATCAAGGCGGTCAAGGCGGGGGAGTGGGAACTGGTCGACAGCGCCCCGGTCGCCGCTGGCGTCACCCTCGCCGAGGGCGAGTACGAGTTGCGCCTGGTCGCGGCCGACGCCGAGCACTCCGCGCCGCTGCCCGGCGGTGAGGGCGTGGTGGTGCTGGACACCGAGGTCACCCCCGAACTGGCCGCCGAGGGGCTGGCCCGGGACGTGGTCCGGGTGGTGCAGCAGGCCCGTCGTGACGCCGACCTGGACGTCTCCGACCGGATCGTGCTGACCGTCGCCGCCACCGGGCAGGTGCGCGACGCGGTGTCGGCGTACCTCGACTTCGTGGCCCGGGAGGTGCTGGCCGACCGGGTCGACTTCGCCGACCACCTCGACGGCTTCGCCGGCGAGGTCGGTGACGGCGAACAGGTGACGGTCACCGTCCACCGCGCATGAGGTGAAAGGAGGGGGCCCTTGTTAACGCCTCAGGTAGTAAAGGGGCCCCCTGCTAACACCGACGTCAGCCAGTAAGCGGGCCCGCCCTACCTCGCGTGTGACGACGTGCGCGGGTCCGCTACGGTGTCAGCGCCCGACTGCGCACATCACCCACCGCCGGAGGACCAGTGCCGCTGCTCTACACCATCGGCAAGTTCACCGTGGCGCCCACGCTGCGGCTGGCGTTCCGACCGACCGTGGAGGGACTGGAGCACGTCCCGCAGACCGGGGGCGCGATCTTCGCCGGCAACCATCTGTCGGTGGCCGACGAGTTGTTCCTCGGCACGGTCGTACCCCGGCACCTGGCCTTCTGGGCGAAGTCGGACTACTACAAGGGCACCGGGGTCAAGGGCGCGTTCCAGCGGTACGTGCTGAACGGGCTCGGCGCCATTCCGGTCGAGCGGGCCGGCGGGCGGGCGGCACTGTCCGCGTTCGACGCGGCGATCCCCGCGTTGCAGGGCGGTGACCTGGTCGCCGTCTATCCCGAGGGCACCCGCTCTCCCGACGGGCGGCTCTACCGTGGGCGGACCGGCACCGCCCGGCTCGCCCTCGCCGCGGGTGTGCCGGTCATCCCGGTCGGCATGATCGGCACCGACAAGATCCAGCCGATCGGTGCCCGGGTGCCGAGGCCGTTCACCGGCAAGATCACCGTCCGGTTCGGCAAACCGTTGGACTTCACCGGGCGGCCCAACGACCGGACGTCCCTGCGGGCGATGACCGACGAGCTGATGGCCGAGATCCAGAAGCTCACCGGCCAGGAGTATGTCCCCCGGTACGCTCCGGCCCGCGGTCAGCCGCCGGTCGCCGACGAACCGACCGCCGGCTGACGCCGCTCAGGGCCTCCCGCCCGAGCCGGCCGTCGGAACGTAGCCGCCCGAGCCGGCCGTCGGAACGTAGCCGCCCGAGCCGGCCGTCGGTAGGTAGCGGCGGTCAGCTCTTCTTGGTGACGATCTGCTCGCGCAAGGTGGCGAGCAGTCGGGCGCTGTCGTCCACCGACAGGTCGGTGAAGACTCCGGTGGTGATGCTGCCGTGGTCGACGGAGGTGCAGACCACCACGCCGGTGCCCTCGGATCGACCCACGGCGCAGCGTTCGTGCCTGCCTCGTACGCCGCTCTCCACCACCTGCACGTCGCTGAGGGCGTACTGCTCGGTGAGTCGTTCGATCTCGCCGTCGGCGTCCGACGACGGGGCGAACCGGAAGCCGGTGCCGCCGAAGACGGTGACTCGCTTGCCGGTGTTCGTGGTGTAGATGCCGGCGAAGGTGTCCTCGGCGAGCCAGTGTGCCGCCCGCGTCTGCGTCTCCAACTGCTGTGCGGCCTGCGCGTTGCGCGGATCCTCCCGCAGCCGCAGGTCAGCCACCTGCTGCGGCAGGCTGGCGGCGGCCGGATACTGGCTGGCCATCGGCATGCCGTAGTAGGCCGGGCAGCCGCAGCAGCAAGCGAGGGTGAGCAGCAGCACCCAGGGCCAGCGGCGTCGCTTGCGGACCGGAACCGGGACGTACCCGGCGGGTGCCTGCCGGCCGGGCGGCGGCGCGACCGGCCGGGCCTTCTTCCCGCCACGCCAGCTGCGCACCGGTGGTGGTGGCGGTGGCCCGGCCGGTGCCGCCGGGCGACCGACCGGCGGGCCCGGGGGTGCCGGTGGCGGCCCGTGCTGGACCGGCGGACGGTGCACCGGCGAGGCCTGGTGGGCCGGCGGGGTGTGGTGG
>NZ_POTX01000195.1 GCF_003236305.1 Micromonospora endophytica
CACCTCCACCCGCCCCGCTTGGTGATCACCCGTGAGCGGCCGTAGCCTCGGCGGCATGTCCGCCTCCACCCTCCTTGACGACCTGCGTGCCGTACTCGGATCAGATGCGGTGCTCACCGACCCGGATCTGCTTCGCGGACACGAGCGGGACGAAGCCGACCTGTGCGTGGCCGGCACGCCCCTGGCCGTCACCCGACCGCGCAGCACCGAGGAGGTGGCCGCCGTGGTCCGGGCGGCCGGGCGGCACGGCGTACCCGTGGTGCCGCAGGGCGCGCGGACCGGACTGGCCGGCGCGGCGAACGCGGTCGACGGCGCGGTGGTGTTGAGCACCGTGGCGATGGACGCGATCCTGGAGATCGACCCGGTGAGCCGGATCGCGGTGGTCCAGCCTGGCGTGGTCAACGCGGCGCTCGGCGCGGCAGTGGCCCGACATGGCCTGTGGTACCCGCCGGATCCGGGCTCCTGGGAGTCGTCCACCATCGGTGGCAACGCCGCCACCAACGCGGGCGGCATGTGCTGCGTCAAGTACGGCGTGACCAGCGAGTACGTGCTCGGCCTGGAAGTGGTGCTGGCCTCCGGCGAGGTGCTGCGCACCGGCCGGCGTACGGCGAAGGGGGTGGCCGGGTACGACCTCACCCGGCTCTTCGTCGGCTCCGAGGGCACCCTCGGCGTGATCACCGAGGTGACCGTGGCGCTGCGTCCCGCGCCAGCGGAGTCACTGACCCTGGTGGCCGTCTTCGGCTCCACTGCGGCGGCGGGCGAGGCGGTGGCCCGAATAGCCGCTCAGGGGCTCTCGCCCAGCCTGCTCGAACTCCTGGACCGCACCCACCTGGCGGCGATCGAGGCGTACCAACCGATGGGGTTGCGCGATGACGCCGAGGCGCTGCTGCTGGCCGCCGTGGACACCGGCCCGCGCGCCGCGGCGGACCTGGCCGAAGTGGCGGCCGTCTGCGAGGCCGCAGGCGCCGAGGAGGTGTACGCGGCCACCGACGCGGTCGAGGCCGCGGCGCTGCTGCGGGCCCGCCGGCTGGCGCACCCGGCGATGGAGAGGTACGCCGCCGAGGCGTACCCGGGCGGAAACGGGGGGCTGATCATCGACGACGTGGCGGTGCCCCGGGGCGCGTTGGCCGCGCTGCTCGACGGGGTGGCCCGGATCGCGGCCGAATGCGAGGTGCCGATCGGCGTCGTCGGCCATGCCGGCGACGGCAACATGCACCCGAACATCGTGGTCGACCGGGCCGATCCGGCAAGCCTGGAACGCGGCCGGCGGGCCTTCGACGAGATCATGCGGCTCGGCCTGGAACTTGGCGGCACCTGCACCGGCGAGCACGGCGTGGGGCTGCTGAAACGGGAGTGGCTCGCCCGCGAGATCGGCCCGGTGGGCGTACGCGTGCACCAGGCGATCAAGGCGGCACTCGACCCGGCCGGTCTGCTGAACCCGGGCAAGGTGCTCTGAGCGCCGGCGGCTGTTAAAAGGGGACCCCTGCTATACACGAGGCGTTAACAGGGGGCCCCTCCTTACAGACCATCCTTACGAGGAGGTCAGTTGGGCGGGGGTGTTCTGGGTGAGGAGCAGCAGGATCTCCTCGGCGACCGGTGTGCGTACCTCACCGGGACAGTCCTGCGAGGTGATCAGACCTGATCCGGTCAGCAGGCTGGAGGTCAGGGCACCGATGCAGGCCACCTTGTAGCCGCGCGCCTCGTCGGTCTCGCTGGCCAGCGTCGGGTCGGCGAGCAGCCCCTGCAACCGTTCCTGATGCTCGGCGCTGAGCACACCTGTCGAGGTGACCCCGTCACCCGCGCAGTTGACGCATTCCCAGCGGCCGTCCGGCTCCACGGTCAGGGTGCGCAGCGGCCCGTCCGTCCCCTCGTTCTGGAGCAGGCTGACGCGGTGTCTGCCCGGGCTTCCGGCACCACCGGCACCGTCCGCTGTGCCTGGTCCTGCCGCCGATTCGCGCTCGCCGCCGAACGGGGCACAGCCGCTGAGTGCGACCGCCAGCAGTGCGGCAGCGGGCAGGGAAGCAAGCCGTGACCAGGAAGGCGCCATCACGCGCGGAACTTACCCCACCGTAGGTAGCGAGCGTAACCCGCCGGACGGGTGCGATCTCCAGAGTGGAGCCTCAGCGGGGCAGTCCAGCGTCGTCGGTGCCCCGGTCCGGGGCGTAACCCCGCACGTCGGGAGCGCCCAACCGGGCCGCGTCGGCGGTCGCGTCGTCGGGCATCAGTTGGGACTGCCGCTCGGCCTCCACCCGCGCCCGGTAGTGCGTCACCTCGCGGGCCCGCCGCGCGTCGTCCCAGCCCAGCACCGCGCCCATCAGCTCGGCCGTGTGCTCGACCGACTCCAGGCCCCGGTGCGTCGTCTCGAAGGAGATCCGGGTACGCCTGGTGAGCACGTCCTCCAGGTGCAACGCCCCCTCGGCCCGGGCCGCGTAGGTCACCTCGGCGGCGAGGTACTCCGGCGCGCCGGCCAGCGGAGACGCCAGCAGCGGGTCGGCGTCGATCAGCGCCAGCAGGTCGAGCGTCAGGCTGCCGTAGCGCTCCAGCAGGTGCTCCACCACCCCGACCGGCACCGCGTGTCGGCGGGCCAGGTCGGCCCGGTCGCGCCACATCGACGCGTAGCCGTCCGCGCCGAGCAACGGCAGGTCGGCGGTACGCGACTGCCGCTGCCCGCCGAGCCGATGGGCCGCCCGGTCGACCACGTCGGCGGCCATCACCCGGTACGTCGTGTACTTGCCACCGGCGACCAGCAGCAGCCCCAGCATCGGCTCGATGACCGCGTGTTCCCGGGAGAGCTTGGAGGTGGAGTCCGCCTCGCCGGCCAGCAGCGGACGCAGCCCGGCGTAGACGCCCTCGATGTCGGTGGTGGTCAGCGGCCGGTCCAGCACCGTGTTCACCTGCCGGAGCAGGTAGTCGATGTCGCTGGCGGAGGCCGCCGGGTGGGACCGGTCCAGGCGCCAGTCGGTGTCCGTGGTGCCGATGATCCAGTGCCCGCCCCAGGGGATGACAAAGAGCACGCTGGTGGCCGTACGCAGGATCAGCCCGGCGTCGCCGGTGATCGCCGAGCGGGGCACCACCAGGTGCACGCCCTTGGAGGCGCGGACCCGGATCCCCGGCCGCAGACCGACGTCGTTGAGCATCCGGGACATGTCGTCGGTCCACACCCCGGTGGCGGCGATCACCGTGCGGGCACGTACCTCGAACTCGGCGTCGGGTGACCCGGCGGGTGCCTCCAGGTCACGGACCCGGACCCCGGTGACCTCCCGGGCCTGCCGGATCAACCCGACCGCGCGGGCGCTGCTCACCACGGCCGCGCCCAGGCTGGCGGCGGTGCGGGCCAGCGTGACCACCAGCCGCGCGTCGTCCACCTGCCCGTCGTAGTAGCGGATGGCACCGGCCAACGCGTCGGCCCGCAGGCTCGGGAAGACCCGCCGGGTGCCCTCCCGGCTCAGGTGCCGGTGCAGCGGCATTCCCCGGCCGCCGCCGAAGAGGCCGGCGAAGACGTCGTACGCGGCCACCCCGGCGCCGTAGTAGGCGCGCCGAGCCAACCGGGCGGGCACGTCGCGCAGCCCACGTCCACCGGGCAGCGGCACCAGGATCGGCACCGGGCGCACCAGGTGCGGCGCCAGCCGGGTGGCCAGCAGACCTCGCTCGGTCAACGCCTCGTGCACCAGGCCGAACTCCAACTGCTCCAGGTAGCGCAGGCCACCGTGAATCAGTTTGCTGGACCGGCTGGAGGTGCCGGCGGCGAAGTCACGGGCTTCCACCAGGGCGACCTTCAGCCCTCGTGAGGCCGCGTCGACAGCTGCCCCGGCACCTGTCACACCACCGCCGATGACAAGTACGTCGAAGCGTTCGGAACGCAGCCGACGCAGATCGTCGGCGCGACGGGAGGGCGAGAGCTGGCCGGCAACGGACCGCGAGACGTGTGGATCGCGCACCTGTCCACGGTAACCCCACCGCCCTCAGGCCCGAACAACTCGTGTTGGCGCGCAGCGGTGCTCCTCGGGTTTTCATAGGGTGTGCGGATGCGGGCGGAGCACTCCACAGCAGGCGGCGGTAGCCCCTGGGCGGTCGTCGCGGCGGTGCTTGTCGGTGCCGGGGCGGTCGCGGTCACCGTGCTGACGCAGGTCATCGGCTGGGCGGTCGACCAGGTGGTGCTGATCGGTGGACTGGACCGGCTGGTGCCGCTCTGGCCGCTGCTGGGCCTGTGCACCGTCCTCCTGATCGGTGCCGCCACACTGTCGCTCGCCCTGGTGCCCCGCTCGCCGACGCTCCGGGCCGCCGGCCGGGCCTGGTTGGCCGGGGCGGTCGCGCTGGGCGTGCTGGGGCTGCTGCGCGCGATCCCACCGGTGCACCACGAGGCGTACCTCGCGGCGCTGGCGGTCACGGCCGCCCTGCTGGCGCTGGTCGCGCGGCGGCTGGCCGCCTGGTCGCCGCGGGTCGGACCGCCCGCAGTGACGTTCCCCGTGCCTTGCGAGCCGCAGGCCGGACCTGCCCCCCAGGTCGGACCGCCCGCACCTGCGTTCCCCGTGCCTCCCGGCCCGCAGGCCGCAGCTGCCACGCCGACGCTGCTCGCCGTGGCGGCCGGGCTGGCCCTGCTGCTGCCCTGGGTCTGGGTCGGCGCGCTCGGCGGACTGCTGGAGACCATGCTGGCCGGGCTGGCCGCGGCGGCTGTCGGGGCGCTGGCCGCAGCCCTGCTGGGCGCGCGCTTCTGGGCGCACTTCGAGGCCGGTGATCGGCCTCGACCGGCCCGGTTGGTGCTGGTGGGCGGGCTGGTCGCCGGCGTGGTGCTGCTGTTGATCGGCGCCGGCACCGGCCAGTCCGGCGCCCAGTTACCGCTGCTGGTGACGCTGCCGCCGACCGGCTTCGCGCTGGCCGCGCTGCACGCGCTCAGCCGCCGGCTCGCACCGGAGCCCCACAGCCCGGCACATCAACACAGCCCGGAGCCCCACCACGGCCCGGCACATCACCACAGCCCGGAGCCTTACGGCCCGGAGCCCCACCGGGCCTTGGAGCGCCGTCACGTGCCGGGTGTTCCCCGCATGGCGGTCGCCTGGCTGGTCGGGCTCGGGGTGCTCGGCCCGTTGGCGTTCACCGATCCCGAGGAGATCAGCCTGCTGCTGGCCACCTCCCGCGATGTCCCGTTCTGGGTGGCGGTCGCCGCCGGCAGCGGGCTCGTCGTCGCGGTCGGGCTGGCGATCGCGTACGGGCTGTGGCTGGGCCGGCCCACGCCCGGTACGCCCCGCCGGGCGGTGGCAGTGGGAACCGTCGTGGCCCTGCTGGTCGCCGTCGGCGTGGTCGCGGTCACCGTAGGCCAACCGGGTCTGCACGGCGAGCGGCTCTTCGTGGTGCTGCGGGAACAGGCAAACCTCGACGGTCTGCCCGGCGATTCCGGGAAGGTGGGCCGGGACGCCCGCGCCGAACAGGTCTACCGGCGGCTCGTCGCGATCGCCGAGCGTACCCAGGCCGACCTGCGGCGGGAGCTGCGCCGGCTGCGGCTGGGCCACACCCCGTACTACCTGGTGAACGCGATCGAGGTGGACGGCGGCCCGGCGGTCCGGGCCTGGCTGAGCAGCCGCCCCGAGGTGGACCGGGTCCTGGTCAGCCAGCGGCTGCGCCCCCTGCCCGCACCCCCCGGTGCGGCCACTGGGGCTGCCTCCGCTCCGACCCGTCCACCCTGGAACATCTCCCTGATCGGCGCGGACCGGGTCTGGTCCGAACTGGGCGTGACCGGGGCCGGAATCACCGTGGGCAGCTCGGATTCGGGTGTGGACGGGCAGCATCCGGCACTGGTCGAGGGCTTCCGGGGCGGCGACGACTCGTGGTTCGACCCGTGGAACGGCACCCGGACACCTGTGGACCGCAGCGGGCACGGCACCCACACGGCAGGTAGCGCGGTCGGCCGGGGCGGCATCGGTGTCGCGCCGGCCGCGGACTGGGTGGGCTGCGTCAACCTCGACCGCAACCTGGGCAGTCCGGCGGCCTACCTCGACTGCCTCCAGTTCATGCTGGCGCCCTTCCCCCCGGCCGGCGACCCGTTCACCGACGGGCGGCCGATGCGGGCACCGGAGATCCTGACCAACTCATGGGGCTGTCCGCCGGTCGAGGGCTGCGATCCTCGAGCGCTGCGGCCGGCTGCCGACGCGCTGGAGGCCGCCGGGATCCTCGTGGTGGCGGCGGCCGGGAACACCGGTCCGTTCTGTGGATCGGTGCAGGATCCGCCCGCGCCGTATCCGGATGTGCTGACCGTGGGGGCGGTGGACGAGCAGCGTCGGGTGACCGATTTCTCCGGCCGGGGCCCGGCTCCGGACGGGTCGACCAAACCGGACCTGATGGCACCGGGGGCGGACGTCCTCTCGGCGATGCCGGGTGGCGGCTACGCCACGCTCGACGGCACCTCGATGGCCACCCCGCAGGTGGCGGGGGTGGTGGCGCTGATGTGGTCGGCGAACCCCGAACTCGTCGGGGATCTGGATCGGACCCGGCAGCTCCTGCGTGACACGGCCACCCCGGTCCAGGCAGGTCAACGCGACTGTGGCGGGGAACGGAACGTGGTCGGCGCAGGGCTTGTCGACGCGTACGCGGCAGTCCAGGCCGCACTCGGCTGACTCGTGCGGAGCTGCCGATCGCACCAGCGCCCCGGTCGATGACGATTAGGCTTCGAGCTAACGGGTGGGAGTGATCGGATGAGTCCGGTTGTGGTGCAGCGCGTCGAGGCCGGCATGATCGCCGTCCTCGCCGTCGTGGTGACCGTCGCCGCCGGTTACGCGTGGTGGTGGCTGCTGGTTCTCTTCCTCGCCTTCGACCTGTCCATGCTCGGCTACCTGCGCGGCCCTCGGATCGGGGCGTTCTGCTACAACGTGGGCCATTCCTATGCCCTGCCGGCCCTGGTGGCAGCGGTGGCGGTGACCGCCGCGGCGCTCGGCGACCCGGTCGGCTGGCTCGGTGTCCTCGCCGCGGCCTGGTTCTTCCACATCGGTGTCGACCGCGCGGTCGGCTATGGCCTGAAGATGACCGACGGGTTCGAGCACACCCATCTCGGCCGAATCGGTAAGGCGCAGCGACGGTGAAGAAAGGGCGAATAGCCCCATAGGCGCCGATAACACCGTTCGCCCTCGTCGACATCGACGGCCCCCTACCGTTTGGCGTAGAGGAGGCAGCGATGACCACGGACGACGATCAGACCCAGGATGTCCCACCGGTCACCTGGGCCCCGGTCCACGAACTCCCGGGCCAACTGCCGATCGACCGGCTCGATTACGGCGACGCCGAGCAGTTGGCGGAGATGACCGGGGCAGCCGAGCCACCCGAGGAACCACTCATTCTGGTGGACGAACCGGTCCCGCACCGCCCGCCGTACGGCCGCGCACACAAGCGGCGCAACCAGCGGCCGCTGCCGACATAGGAAGAAAGGGCGGACCGCTCACGCGGCCCGCCCTTTCTCGGCGTTGGAGCTGGACTCAGAAGTCCATGTCCCCGCCACCCGGGCCAGCCGGGGCGGCCGGGGTCTTCTCCGGCTTGTCCGCCACCACAGCCTCGGTGGTGAGGAACAGCGCGGCGATCGACGCGGCGTTCTGCAGCGCCGAGCGGGTCACCTTGGCCGGGTCGATGATGCCCGCGGCCAGCAGGTCGACGTACTCGCCGGTCGCGGCGTTCAGGCCGTGACCCGGGTCGAGGTTGCGGACCCGCTCGACCACGACGCCACCCTCAAGGCCGGCGTTGACGGCGATCTGCCGCAGCGGGGCGTCCAGCGCGATCTTGACGATCTGCGCGCCGGTCGCCTCGTCACCGGCCAGGTCCAGCTTGTCGAAGGCGGTCTTGCCGGCCTGGACCAGCGCGACACCACCACCCGGGACGATGCCCTCCTCGACGGCGGCCTTGGCGTTGCGGACGGCGTCCTCGATGCGGTGCTTGCGCTCCTTGAGCTCGACCTCGGTGGCCGCGCCGACCTTGATCACCGCAACACCGCCGGCCAGCTTGGCCAGGCGCTCCTGCAGCTTCTCCCGGTCGTAGTCGGAGTCGCTCTTGTCGATCTCGGCCCGGATCTGGTTGACCCGACCCTGGATCTGCTCGGCGTCACCGGCACCGTCGACGATGGTGGTCTCGTCCTTGGTCACCACGACCTTGCGGGCGCGGCCCAGCATCTCGATGCCGGCGGCGTCCAGCTTGAGGCCGACCTCCTCGCTGATGACCTGACCACCGGTGAGGATGGCGATGTCGGTCAGCATGGCCTTGCGGCGGTCACCGAAGCCCGGCGCCTTGACGGCGACCGACTTGAAGGTGCCCCGGACCTTGTTGACCACCAGGGTGGCCAGGGCCTCGCCCTCCAGGTCCTCGGCGATGATCAGCAGCGGCTTGCCGCCCTGCATGACCTTCTCCAGGATCGGGAGCAGGTCCTTGACCGAGGAGATCTTGCTGTTGGCGATCAGGATGTACGGGTCGTCGAAGACGGCCTCCATACGCTCCGGGTCGGTCATGAAGTAGGCCGAGATGTAGCCCTTGTCGAAGCGCATGCCCTCGGTGAGCTCCAGCTCCAGCCCGAAGGTGTTGCTCTCCTCGACGGTGATGACGCCTTCCTTGCCCACCTTGTCCATCGCCTCGGCGATGATCTCACCGACGGTGTTGTCACCGGCGGAGATGGAGGCGGTGGAGGCGATCTGCTCCTTGGTCTCGACGTCCTTGGCGAGCTTCAGCAGCTCCTCCGAGACGCTGGCCACGGCGGACTCGATGCCCCGCTTCAGGGCCATCGGGTTGGCGCCGGCGGCCACGTTGCGCAGGCCCTCGCGAACGAGAGCCTGAGCCAGGACGGTCGCCGTCGTCGTGCCGTCACCGGCCACGTCGTCGGTCTTCTTGGCGACCTCCTTGACCAGCTCAGCGCCGATCTTCTCGTACGGGTCCTCGAGCTCGATCTCCTTGGCGATGCTCACACCATCGTTGGTGATGGTGGGGGCACCCCACTTCTTCTCGAGCACGACGTTGCGGCCCTTGGGGCCGAGGGTCACCTTCACGGCGTCGGCGAGCTGGTTCATGCCCCGCTCGAGGCCGCGGCGCGCCTCTTCGTCGAACGCGATCATCTTGGCCATACGGCGTTGTCCTCCTGGACACTCACGGGCCACCCGAGTGTGTGCCCCGGATGGGCCGCCTGGTGTACGCACCTTGGGACGTCGCCACCTGGCGACGACGACGTCTCCTCGGCCGGGCCGGATAGCCCGCGACGACCGGCCACGTGCCTCACTCGTGTTTGTGTCACGAGTGCGACCGCGGCCCCACCGCCCCGACCATTGGCACTCACGCCATGCGAGTGCCAATGACTTGTTTAGCACTCTCCCCTGCCGAGTGCAAGCACGACCACCCGGATCAGTCGAGTTCCGCCGCCAGTTGCGCGCTGTTCACCGGGCCCTCGTGGGCACGCTGCTCGGCGTACGTCACGACCAGCCCCACCAGCTGGGCGGCGTGGGCCGGCAGCGCCAGCAGCGCGGCCAGACCGATCACCAGGAGGACACCGACGGTGGAGCCCGGGGAGTCGAGCGGCGTCGTGCCGAAGGGTGCGATCCCGAGCGACTCCACCATCGTGCCGATCACGGACACCACCACCACGGCCGCGAGCACCAGGGCGACCCGGCCGAGCAGCAGACCCAGCCGGTCGCGCAGCATCCGGTGCGAGCGGCCGATCGGGTCGCGCCGCTCGAACAGATAGACCGGACCGGCCATGGCCAGCGCAGACGCCGCGTAGATGCCGGGCAGGAGACAGAAACAGAAGCCGACCGTGATGATCAGCGTGAAGAGCAGCGTCCACCCCCAGAGGCCCACCGCACGGCGCAGGCCGTATCGCAGGGCGGCACCGAGATCGGCCGGGGCGCCGGCCGCCTGCCGAGCGATCACCCAGGTCCCGGCGGCCCAGCCGAGACACTGCACCAGGCCGAGCAGCAGGCTCCCGCCGAGCAGCAGCCCCAGGAATCCGGCCAGGTCGACCAGGAACCCCGGGGGGAGCTCATCGGCATCGGCGGCGAGCTGCGCCTCCCAGCGGGCCGAGGGATCCACCGCCAACCCGAGCACCGACAACACCACCGCCGGCAGCACCTGGGTGAGCAGCAGGATCGGCAGCAGCAGCCGCCAGCCCCGCCGGAACGCGTCCACGCAGCGGGTGACCCAACCCCCGACACCGACACCGGGCGGGGTGACCAGCGGGTCCGCGGGATCGAGACCGTACCCGGGCGGGGGATACCAGCCGTACGGCGGGTAACCCGGATAACCGCCCGGCGCACCGGGGTAGGGATAGGAATTGGGATACGGATACGGAACCGGGGCGGCCGGAATCGGCGGCTGAGCGCCGGGCGGGGTCGGGTCGGCGGGCTGCGGGCCGGAACTACCGAATACCGGGTCCGGCCCGTCAGACGACGACGGCGGACCTGCCGGGGGTGACTGGTCGGACATGAGCCTCCTCAGCGATGGCTGACCGGCTCATGATCTTCCCTTGTGAGGCGCCCGCACGGCAGTCCCCTCCGGCCACGATCACGCCAACCCCTGCCGACGGTCGGCCGGTGGGGTGGGCGAGGCGCGCTCACGCGATGACGCGTACCCGCTCCGCCTGGGGACCCTTCTGGCCCTGGGCGATCTCGAACTCCACCCGCTGGCCGTCGTCCAACGCCTTGTAACCGTCCATCTCGATGGCCGAGAAATGCACGAAGACGTCCTGTCCGCCGTCGACGGCGATGAAGCCGTAACCTTTTTCGGCGTTGAACCACTTCACGGTGCCCTGTGCCACGTGTCTTCCTCACTCCTGCGCGGCGTTCCACTACCTCTGATCGCCGGCACGCCGGCAACCCGAATCGACCGTCACGGCGATCTGAGGCGACCACAGAAACGGTGACCGAAAACGCACGGTACACGAGCCGTGACGGCGGCGCACGACCACAAATCGGGCGCATTCCGACCGGACAGCATCGTCGTACGTCATTGTGATAGGCATGCGGGCATGACCACCGACGGGGACGCGGTGGGCCGACCGCACGCGGACATCCGGCGGATCCGGCCCGCGGACACCGCCCGGATGCGCGCGCTGCGACTGGAGATGCTCGCCGATGCCCCGCTGGCCTTCCTGGAGACGCTCGCCGAGGCGGCGGCCCGCCCGCACACCGAGTACGCCGCCCGGATCGCCAAGGTCTCGACAGGCACCGCCCAGGCGCAGTTCGTCGCGGACCCGGGCGGGCGGCTGGTCGGTCACATAGGCGGGATGGCCCATCCCACGGAGCCTCGGGTGACGTTGCTCTACGCGGTCTACGTCACCCCGGCCTGGCGCGGCAGCGGGCTGCTCGCGGAGCTGGTCGCGGCGACAGCCGCCTGGTCCCGGGAGTGCCGACGTGACGAACTGATGCTGGAGGTCGTGGTCGGCAACGACCGGGCCTACCGGGCCTACCAGCGGCTGGGCTTCACCGACACGGGGGTACGCCTGTCTCTTATACACAGCTGACGCTGCCGACG
>NZ_POTX01000196.1 GCF_003236305.1 Micromonospora endophytica
GCTCCGCTCGCCACCGCACCCGCTGCGGCGGCACCGGCCCCTACGCCCGCACCGACACCACCGCCCGAGCCCATGCTGGACATCGCCGGTACCACCAGCCGCATCAGCGCGGGCAGTGCGACCGCAGCCATCAACAGGACGGCGACGCCTGCGAGTTTGTAGTGCCGGGCCTGGTCGCTGTCGCTCAGCTCGTTGGTGGCGCCGATCATGGCGGCACCCGAGTACATGATCAGCCCGACCACCGGTTTGAACGCCAACCAGGCGACCATCCAGGCGATGTGCTTGCGCCACCAGTTCCCGCCCGTCTCGGTCATCGAGGCCGCGGCGGCCAGCGGCAGCGTGCCGGTGAGCAGCACCATCACACCCAGCCGGATGTACATCAGGATGACGTGGATGCAGCCGGCGATCAGCAGCAACAGGCCGACGATGATCAGCAGGAAGGCGGTGAGCCCGTCGGTACCGCAGTTGGCGATCAGCTTGAGCTGTGCCTTGATGCCCTCTTCGTAGAGATGCTGGGAGTAGGCGTCCGCCTCACTGGCGAGCCAGTTGGCCACCCACCAGGCGGCACTGACCGTGAGGATCATGCGGACCAGGCCCTGGAGCGCCACGACCAGGGGTTGTCCCTTGCGCTCCAGCGCCATCCGGAAGGCCGCCGCCAGCAACGACGCGACCGCGATCGTGACCACCAACCAGTTGGTCTGCAGGTGGATGTTGTCGTTGAGCGCCTCGTCGCCGATCGTGGGGATGTTGCCGAGGTTGGCGAAGAGTTCGACGGCAGCGCCCAGGATGGCCGCGGCGATATCGCTCAGGATGCCATCGATGCCCCGCTCGAAGAAGCCGACGACCTGTCCGATGGTGCCGATGTAGACGGCGTCACCGGTAGCGCACTCCGACACGTCACACCTCGTTCCACAGCACGAAGCCGACGAGGGAGAGCACCGGGTTGGCCCGGGTGTACAGGCCACCGGAGCTCAGCGGCCGCAGCTGCCAGTCCACGCCGTTCCAGTCGACGATGTAGTCGACCGAGGCGTAGAGCACGTTCGCCTGCCGGACCAGCACCCGGACGGTGGCGGTGCTCGGCGCGTACCTCAGCACCACGAAGCCGGCCAGCGCGTTCGAGGTCTGCACCGGCCCGGTCTCCGGCATCGACGCCCGCATCGCGTCGAAGTAATCCCGTCCCAGGCCGGGCACGAGTTGCTGGTCGCTGACCGTACGCCAGTCGGGGCCACTCATCTGGCGGGAGATGGTGTGTGCCGCCATGACCGCCCCCATCGGGGTGTGCGCAAAGCACCAGAGCAGCGGTCCGGTGGTCTTCAGCGGCCCCGCCGAGGCGGACGTCGGCGTGTCCGCCCCGTTGAGTGGTCGCCACCTGATGTCCTTCGGCGCCTCGCTCGGAAGCTGCTGCACGGAGTCGTCGGTGCGGCAACCCTGCGGCCGGGATCCGTCCGGCTCGAGGCCACCGATCACCGGTCCGGCGGCCGCGGCGCTGGAGTTGGCGTCCCGGCCGCCATCGAGCGCCGCGACCGTGCCGGTGCAGAGGGCCAGGGCCAGAAAGGCGGCCGACAGCTGCCATCGGCGGTGCTGCCAGAACGGCTTCTCCTCGCCCATCTCATCGTCGAATCCGAATCTTCTTCTCATGACACCTTCCCGGTCCAGCGGACGACCGCTCGGTCCTCGGTCGAACAGGCGGTCAGCTGCCGTCCCCGCCTCCCCCGGTGCCGAACACCCAGGTGACGATCGGACCGGCCATGGCGACCAGGATGCAGCCACCCAGCACCATGCCGAGGCGGCTCATGTGCTCCGAACTCTCGCCACGCTTGTGCGAGATGGCCATGACCGCGCCGGTCACCAGCACCCCGACGACACCGGCCGCCGTGCCTCCCCAGGAGATCAGGCCCAACGCCTGCTCGACCTTGTCGGCGAGACCTTCTGGCAGATCGCCATTGGAATCCGGTTGCGGCACCGCGGCGGCCAGACCGTCCGGTGCCCGCAGCACGGCAGGAATCCCGAGGACCGCGCGCAGGTAGAGGTCAGAGAGAATCATTCGAAGCTCCTTCCAGATTGGATGGTCGTTTTTTCACTCGGGCTCACGTGCCGGAGTGAGAATCAGCCCGTGATGTCGAGCCACGCCAAGATCGGGCCGGCGGTGGTGGCGAGCAGGCACGCCGAGAGGACAAAGGCGATGCTTTTCGTGTACTCGGTCCGCTCTTCGAGGGCACCCCGACGCAGCTGCGAGGCCAACGTCGCGCCGGTGATGAGCAGACCCGTCACGCCAGCGGCACTCACCAGCCAGGCCATGAAGTCCAGCAGCTTCGAGACGGCCCCGTCGGGGTTGGTGTTCACCGTGTACTCCTCGACCGCCGGTGGTGAGAAGAGGAGGCTGTTGGACGGGGTGTCACATTTGAACTTCCCGGCATGCACCACACCGGAGAGCTTGCACTTGGTCGCCCCGGTGATATCGACATTGTCCTTCGTCACCGACTCCCCCGTGAGACCGGTGTGCATCTCGATATCCATCTTCACGCTGTCGCCCGGGTTGTACGCGGCGGTCATCTTGTAGGACCCGTTCGTCGAGTTCCGCTTCCCCGTACATTCCCGGTCACCGTTGTTGGCCGCCGGCCTCCTCATGGTGGTGGTGGTCTTCAGGCAGAGGGTGTAGTTGTAGACGGCGTCACCACCATCGATCTCCACCTCGTAGACGCCGTCGGCCGCCCGTGCCTGCGACGGCGCCAGCAGGCCCAGCCCGACCAACCCCAGCGCGGCGACGACAACTGTCGCGGCGATCCGGACTGCCCTGATCACGGCTGCCTCCGGCGCTCGACCTGCGGACCCACCACCGCGGCCAGGCGGGACAACTGCCGGGGCGGGCGTTTCGGCTGCTCGCCCACCCGATACGACGGGATCCACGGCAGCCGGTGCACCGGCGCGATCGAGCGCAGCAGCCGGATCCGGCCGAGCAGCGGCGCCGGCAGCCCACCCGGGGCGTCGGCGATCAGCACCACGCCCAGCAACCGCATCCCGGCCGGGTGCCGGCCGTCCCGCATCGCGTGCAGCGCGCGGGAGACCGCCCGCAGCCCGTCCAGGTTGGTCCGCCCGACCACCATGACCTGGGCGGGTTCGGCGAGGGCCGGGTCCGGCCAGCGGCAACCGATGTCGGTGCCACCCAACAGCCGGGTGAGCGTGCTCGCGCCCGCACCACCATGGGCGCCGATCCATCCGATGCCGTCCTCGGAGAGGGTGTCGCGCCGCCAGGCCGAACGGTCGTCGTACCCGGCCACGACACGCGGATCGGCTGGTCCCGATCCCATGGTCGGCACCTCCGGTCGCCGCAACGCCACCGACCCGTTGCCCATCTGCCTGGCCTCCCTTCCCGCTCGTCGTCGCGGCCATCACGCCGCGCCACCGGTCGGAGCCGGTGACGGCCGCTCTACGGCGCGGCCACCCGCTCGGTTCAGCACGACTTCCGAGTTTTTCCGCGACCCTCCCCGGACGGCCTCCGGCAACCGCCGACGCGGCCGCGGTGACCAGGTGATCGACGATCTACCCGCCCAGGCGAGCGGAAAAGAAATCGGTACCCACGGCGAACCCGACGCCCCGCAGAGCCGTTGAGGACGGGCATGACCCCGACCTCCGGCGCCGGCGAGTCCGTCCCACCGTCGGCCGTCGCACTGGCCGCGGCCCTGGCCAGCGTGCGTCGTGCACCCGTCGGACGCCGGTGGGCGGAGCAGCCATGGGCGTGGGCGGCGGATTCCCGCA
The DNA here is from genome assembly GCF_003236305.1 of Micromonospora endophytica. Taxonomy (GTDB): domain Bacteria; phylum Actinomycetota; class Actinomycetes; order Mycobacteriales; family Micromonosporaceae; genus Micromonospora; species Micromonospora endophytica. The sequence goes on from NZ_POTX01000196.1 coordinate 3,757, forward strand.
GCGCCGATCGCGACCGTGCCCTCAGCCGCGCCAACCAGGCCGGAGCCCTCGCCGCCAAGGAGTACCTCGACCACCGCGCCACCCCGGCCGGTCATCCGGCGTACGAGAAGGAACGGCAGGAGCGGAACTGGACGAGCGCCGAGTACTCCCGGTTGCGCCGCGCGGCTCTGGCCGGGCCGCGCGTCACCTTCGCCGCGCAGCTCACCAGCGTGCGCGGCGCAGGTCGGGTGGGTCGGCCGGCGGTCCCACCGCGGCTCGGCACACCTCGCCGACGGCGGGCACGCACCAGATGAATCGGCTGTCGGCGGTTCCCCGCCGCGATCACCCCGAAGGAGCGCACGCATGCCCGAATTCAGGTACGAGCACACGACCGCACCGGAGCTACCGGACCGGGCCCGTACCTTCGCCGGCACCCCCACAGCGCCGGAGGTGGAGTCCCCGCAGCGGCAGCGCAGCGTGCCGACCGATCCGTACCCCCCGGGGGCGCCGGCATACCCACAGCAGTACCCGGCCTCCCGGTCACCGGGGCAGCCACCACCGCCTCCGCAGTTCACCGACTCCTTCAACGGCAACCGGCGGCTTCCCCCGGCCGCCGGAAACCGCCACCGCGAGAGCCCGCCCTCCACCTCTCCGACCAGCACAGATGCCGGGGTGGCGCGTGCCCAGGCAGGGCTGCGCCGGAGATCCACAGTCGTCGCCAGCCCCGCCGCGCTCGTCAACACCGCTGTCGAGTTGGGTGTCATCACCGCCCCGCCGCGCCGCGCCGGCCCGATCGCCACGACCCCGCCCACCGAGCGGGAGGCGAACCAGGCCGCGCAACGTGCCGGTTTCCAGAACCTGAAGGCCTTCAAGAATTTCCTGATCGAGAGTTTCCCGCCCGGGACCGAGTTCATCGTCGGCGCGACAAGCACCATCGCGGGACTGGTGGAGGGCTGGGCCGCCCGTAGCCTGAACATCACCTCGGCGGTGGCCGCCGGCCTGAAATCCGGCGCGGAGTTCGTCGACGCGCTGGAGAAGGGTGACTACACGAAGGCCGCGCTGCAAGGGCTCCATTTGATCGGCCTGGGCCTCAACATCGACGGCGCGGCCCGCAACATGCCCGCGCTGACCGCTGCGGGAGGACTCGTCGGCACCACCGTGGGTTACGCGAACTCCCTGGTGGAGCAGCGCAGAGCGGCATGGGAGCGGTCGACGCGGATGGACACCGAGCGGGGCCACACCGGCCGGGGAACGGGTACGCCCAGCCCATCGGGCAGTCAGCGGGGGCAGTCACCCACGCGCAGCCGCTGACACCCGGCGCGGGCGCTCATCACCCGGCGCGGGCGAGCGCCACCCCGGCGCGGGCGGGGCTCGCCCCCGGCGCGATCAGCGCGGCGTGGCCGGGTCCTGGGCGAGCGGAGCGGTCACGACCGCCGAGCCGTCGATCAGCCCGACAGTGATGAACGACAGCTCCTCGACCGGCAGGGACGTCTCGCCGGCCACCTCGTGCGGACCGGCCGAGGCCGTCCAGTCCCGCACCACATGGGTGGCGCCGTCGCGGGTCACCGCGAACAGGCGGTACTGGATGCCCGGGCGCAGCCCACTGACCGTGATCCGGATCGTGGACCTGCCCTCGTCACCGGTGACGATGGCGACGGAGAGGCTCGCGCCGTAGCCTGGCGCCGCACCGGAGGCGGTCAGCACCGGCTCGGAGCCGGCGTTCCACTGGTTGACCGCCACCACCCCACCGGCCAGCGCCAACGCGACGAACGCCGCCGCGGTGGCCCAGACGAATCGTCGCCGCCGACGGGCTCCGCCTGCCGACCCGGGACGGGTGCCGGCAGCAGGTCTGCCCGGCGGCCGGGTGGCTGCCGGCCGCACCGAACCGGCGACGCCGTCGGTGGTTTCGGGGAGTCGGGTCGCCGCGACATCGTCGGTGGTCTCGACAGGCCGGGCCACCGCGACGTCGTCGGGCCGTTCGGCCGTCGCCGGTTCGGTGACCGGCGTCACCGCCGGGGTGGACGACGCCGGGGTGGACGACGGGGCCACCGCCGGGGTGGACGACGGGGCCGGCGGATCGGTGGTGGGCGGCAACCAGTCCGCCTCACCGAGCCCGGCCAGCCCGCCGATCGAGGGACCGATCCGAGCCGACTCCTCGAGGCACTCCCAGCAGCCGGCGAGATGTTCCTCGAACGCCTCGCGTTCCGCGTCGTCCAAGGCTCCGAGCAGGTAGAGGGTCAACCTCTCCTGCTCTGCCGTGGCGTGCTCCCCGCCTGCGCGCATCCAGCCCTCTCCTCAACGGGTCCTCGGCACCACGCGGTGTGTCTGTCAGGGTCCGGGGCGGCCTCAGGATCAGGACGACTCGGTAGAGCCGATCGCGGCGTGCAGGGCGCGCACCGCGTAGAAGGCTCTGGACTTCACCGTACCCTCGGGTATTCCCAGACGCACCGCCGCCTCGGCGACGGAGGCGCCCCGGTAGTACATCTCAAGTAGCACGGCACGGTGCTCCGGACTGATCTTGCCCAGGGCGATCCGGACCGCGTGGACGTTCACCACCCGATCCATCTCGTCGTCCGTGGTGGGTACCCGGTTCAGGTCCGGCAGGCTGACCTCTGCCGGCCGTGCCTGCCGCGCCCGCATCGCGTCGATCGCCACGTGCCGGGCAACCGTGTAGAGCCACGGCGCGATCTTCGACGGGTCGGCGGCGAGCGTCTCCGCGTGCCGCCAGGCCCGCAGGAACGTCTCCTGCACCAGGTCCTCGGCGAGGTCCTGCTGCCCGAGCAGCAGGCGGGTGAGGAACCGGTGCAGGGGTCGGCGATATTCCTCGACGACCCGTCGAAGTAGCGCCTCGGCGGCGGACGGCTCGACGGCGGCACCGTCCGCAAGACACGGTCCAGCCGATTCGTTGGGCACCGCCGACACAGACCGCCTCCCTGACGGACGGATGGCATCCTGCCGACCGGGGGGACGTGGCGTACCGGCGTCCTCGCGGCCCTGACGGCGAGCATAGCTCGGCCGTGGCCGACCCGCGCCGGGCAGGTGGCCCGGTGGCCGGTCGGGACGGCGGCCCCCGTCGTCGGGCCTGGACGGTCTCCGGTCATCATTGTCACCTCCACTGTCGACGGGGCCTGCCGACGCCCCAACGCGCGAGCTGCCGGAACGTCGCGCTGCCCCGGTTGACGACCGCGGACCCCGGCTGGTTCAGTTCCGGTCGCAGAAAAAATCCGGACCGGGGATGAACGTCGGACGGTGGAGATCCGTCACGACAGGTGTCGCTACGCCGAAAGGGATGGCCCGTGACAACCGACCTCGCATCCATCAGGTCCAGACTCGGCCGGACGCCGCGCAAGATCATCGCGGCGGCGCTTGCCGCACTTGCGGTGCTCTCCGCCGTCGTGGCCACCATCAACTGGGGTGTCGCCTCGGCCCGCGACGACACCGTGATCGGAGAGAAGGTCACCGAGAAGCAGATGACGGCGATCGCCGCCGCCGCCCGATCCTGCCCGGTCCTCACTCCGGCGCGGATCGCCGGGCAGCTGATGGCCGAGTCGGGTCTGGACAACCAGTCACGACGCACCGCCTCCGGCGGTCAGGGCATCGCCGGGCTCGACGACGAGGACTGGAAGACCTGGAAGCCGTGGCCGGACGCCGGGCGCTCGGACATCTCGGCGAGCATCCTGGCGCTGGCCCACCAGATGTGTGACTTCACCGGGCAACTGCGCCTGGCCGGCGTCTCCGGTGACCAGTGGCGGCTGGCGTTGGCCGCCTTCCACGCCGGGTTGCCCGCAGTCACCGAGGCCAACGCGGTGCCCGCCGGCGCCGTCGAGTACGTCGACCTGGTCAGCGGCTACGCCGGGTACTACGGCCAGCTCAAGCAGTTCGGCGGCAGCGGCATCCCCACCACGACGCCCGCACCGGCAGCCGACGCGAAGGGGGTTCCGGCCCAGTACGTTCCGCTCGTCGTCACCGCCGGGTCGGTCTGCGACCAGCTGACCCCGCCGATGATCGCGGCCCAGTTGATGGCGCTCTCCGGGTTGGACGCCAACCTGCTCGGCCCCGCCGGGCAGCGCGGCATCGCGCAGTTCCGGCCCGAGGTGTGGCAGGCGTACGGCCCCGACGGCGGCTCCGCCTGGGACCCCTCCACGGCGATTCCGACCCTCGGCACCGCGATGTGCCGGCTGACCGAGGAACTGTCCAGCCTCGACGGCGACCCGTACCTGCTGGCACTCGCCGCCTACCGGGACGGTCCGACGACCGTACGGCAGACCGGCGGCACCGTCGACCCGGGCACCGAGACCTACCTGCGGGCGGTGAAGGCCCTCACCGACTTCTACACCCTCGACACCCGGCTGGCCCGGCCCGCGCCGGCCCCCACCCCGTCGAAGGAACCGCCGGCGGACGCGCCCGACCCGGACGAGAGCGAGTCGACCGAACCGCCGGCGACCAAGCCGGACCCACCGGCCGACCCGCCCGCCGCCGACCCGGAGCCGGAGGAGACGACCACCAAGCCGAACCCACCGGCCCAGGAGCCCGCGCCGAAGCCGACCCGTCCGGAAGGTGCGAAGCAGATCTTCCACCCGCGTACCGGCCAGTGCGTCAGCTCCGGCAACACCGGAGACGGCACCCGGCTCAAGCTGAAGAGGTGCACCGAGGATCCGGCGCAGTGGTGGCAGTTCCACAAGGACGGCACCATCCGCGCCCGTGGCCTCTGCATGGACATCGCCTGGGCCGGTTCGGAGGACGGCACCGCGATCCAGGTGGCCGTCTGCAGCGGCAACAAGGCGCAGACCTGGACGCACAACGACAAGGGCGGTCTGATCAGCGGACTCAACGGCAAGTCCGTCGACGTGGACATGAACGTCCAGGGCGAAAAGCCGCTGGAGCTCTGGATCTACGTCGGTAACGCCGAGCAGACCTGGCGCACGCGGTAATTCGGCACCGAAAAGGGGTACGGGCGCGCTGCCCGTACCCCTTTTTTCGTGCTGCTGGCCCGCTAGCCGAAGGCCCGGCGGCGACGCAACAGGTGCAGCGTCAGGAAGGCACCCCCGCCGACCAGGGCGAAGCCGAGCAGGACGACGGCGCCCAAGCCACCACCGTCACCACCGCGATCCGCTCCGGCGCCGACCACAGGCTGGCCCTCGACCGGCCGCGCGACCGAGGCAGCCGGGTTGATCATGCCTGAGCCGTACCTGACGTCGGGGGTGTCACCACCTACCGCATCGGCGGTGCTGCGGATGCGCTCCTCGACCTGGCCGGCGTTCAGCTCCGGATAGGCGGCCCGGACCAACGCGGCCTGCCCGGCCACGAAAGCCACGGCGAAGCGGGTTCCGGTGTAGCTCAGCGTGCCTGCCTTTCCCGGTCCGATGCTCGTCACGTCCGCCCCCGGCGCGACCACCTCCACCGCGTCGGGTTGATACTCCTCGACGAACTGGTTGTCGGCGCCGACCCCGCCGACCAGCAGCAGGGCGCCGGTGGCCTGGTCGCCGGGCGCCGGCAGGGTCACCGGCTTGGTCGGTGCGGCGGCAACCACGATCACGTCGTGGTTGAGGGCGGTGGTGAGCGAGGCGACGACCGCCGGCGCGGACAGGTCCACGTGCGAGCCGAGCGCCACCACCGACGCGCCCGCGCTCACCGCCACCTCGATGGCGTTCGCCGCGTCCGTGGGCCGGCCGTTGCCCGACGGACCCACCATCCGGACGGGCAGGATGGTGGCGTCGGGCGCGAGACCGACCGAACTCTTCTCACCCCTGGTGTTCGCGGCGATGATGCTCGCCATCGCGGTGCCGGTGCCGAGGCAGTCGGTGTCGCCACGCCCGTTGCCGACGGTGACGTCCGCGCCGACCGCGATCCGGCCGTTGAGCTGTTCGAGCTGGCCGTCGACCCCGGAGTCGACCACGGCCACCATGACGCCGTTGCCACGGCTGAGGTCCCACGCGCCGTCAGCGGCCATCCGCAGCTGGGCCCAGTCCGAACGGCTGCTCGACCCGGCGGTGGCGGTGCAGTTGGTGGCACCCTTCGTGCCGGTGGGTGACGGGCTGGCACCAGGACTGCCACTCGGGCTGGGACTGGGACTGGGGCTGGGACTGGGACTGCCGGAGGGTTTCGGGCCCGGCGTCGGAGTCTTCGGTGTCGGTTTCGGTCCGGACGGGATCTGCCCGTACTTCACCCCCTCACCGGCCGCGTCCCACGGCAGCACCAGGTACCAGCCTCGGTTGAGCCGCGCCGGGTCGGTCAGGCTGGCCCCGTCCGGCTGCACCCGCCCGGCGTTCAGGTTGTAGATCTCCGCGGACCGCTCACCGCTGCCGAGAAAACGCATGGCGATCTCGGTGAGGTTCTCCGGTTGCCCCTGGTGGGCGGCGGTGACGACGTAGTACTTCACAAACGCCTGCGGGTCCGGCGGAGCCTTCTGGGCCGCGGACGGACCAGCCATGGACACGACCAGACAGCAGGCAACCACCACGCCCGCGAGCAGGCGTCCGAGTTTCGGGCGCTTCGCCAGCACTGATGTTCCTCCTTCAGTAGCCTGCGGCCGATCAGCCGGCCGACACCCTCTACAGCGGATGGCGGCCGCGTACGTTCAATCTGATCGGCAGAAACGTTAGAATTGATCTGAACCAGAGTCCGATGATGTCCGTCGTGAGGACGTAAGGGCCACGACGCCGACTGTTGTGACGGGTCGCGGGCCGCCACGGCCGGCAGCGAGCGGACGGTGGTGAGAACGCATGCACGGCACACCCACGGCGATGGACGCTAACATCGACAAGCCGCCGACCACACGTCGCTTCGACCCCCGACGGCACCGACGGATCACCGGGCTGTTCGATCTCTGGCTGGAGCCCGGGGCGCGCGGCGGCCTGGTGCTGCCGCTCAAGCCGGAGCGGCCCGTCACCGCGCGGACCATCGCCGACCTGGTCCGCCGCTCGGGCGAAGACGCCAACGACGTACGCATCCTGACCGCCGACGGTGCCCGGCACACCGAACTGTTCAGCGAGGTCGCCGGGCTGCTCGCCCATGACGTCCTGGTCACACCGGACGGCGCCGAGATCCGCCACCATGACCGGCAGGGCGTCGACGGCCCGCTGCACGCGGTCCCACTGGACCGGGCGACCCGCCGCCCCAGGGACTGGCTCGTGATCCAGCCGCCCGAGTTGGCCACCCCGCTGCCCGGCTGGTTCACCGTGGAAAGTGGCCTGGTCCGGCCCCGCCGGGGCGTGGTGGGGCTGCCGCTGCGCGGCGGTTTGGTCCTCGCCACCCGCGCCGACTTCGTCACCCGCCGCGCCACCGCACACCAACTCGACTCGGCCTCGGGCGGTCTGGTGACCGTCGCGGTGACGGCCCGGGCCGGTGGGTTCCTGGTCGGCGACTACGGCGGCACGCAGCGGGTGTACAACGGCGGGCAACTGGCCGCGCTACTGGGTGATCTTCCACTCTACGGCAGCGACCTGCGACTCTGGTTGACCTGGCCATCCGATCCGGACGAACAGCAGAGCCTCGGCGCGCAGGCCCGGGAGTTGGCCGAGACGACGGGCGCCACCGTCTGGACGCCACCCCCGGGCGGCAGCGCGGAGTTGGTCGACGGCCGACGGGACCTGCGCGCCCTCGACTACGCGGGGCAGCCCGCCGAGTGGCAGGCCCACCGCTCCCGGTTCGCCGCCGGTCCAGCGGCGCTGCGGACCACCCCGGACGGACTGCTCCTGTCGGCATCGACCCGTCCCACCATCACGGTGGTCATCCCACCCG
>NZ_POTX01000197.1 GCF_003236305.1 Micromonospora endophytica
CAGCCCGCCCTGTTCAACCCCGCCGCACCGGCACCCCGGGCGGCCGACGTCGGCCCCCGGTACACCCCGGTGGAGCTGGCCAGGTTGCTGCGCCTGCCGGCACCCACCCGGGAACAGGCCGCCATCATCGCGGCGCCGGTGGAGCCGTTGCTGGTGGTCGCGGGCGCCGGTTCCGGCAAGACCGAGACGATGGCCGCCCGGGTGGTCTGGCTGGTCGCCAACTCCTACGTCCGGCCGGAGCAGGTGCTCGGCCTCACCTTCACCCGCAAGGCCGCCGGTGAGCTGGGGCACCGGGTGCGTACCCGGCTCGACCAGCTGATCCGCCGACTCGGCCGGCGCGGGCGCGACCCGCTCGACGACGCGTTGGCCGGGGAACCCACGGTGGCCACCTACCACTCGTACGCCGGGCGCATCGTCACCGAGCATGGTCTGCGGGCCGGCTACGAGCCCTCCACCCGGCTGCTCACCGAGGCGTCCCGCTGGCAGCTTGTCGACCTGATCGTGCGCAACTACGACGGGGACATGTCCGGGGTGGACCGGATGCCGAGCACCATCACCGACGCGGTGCTGGCGCTCGCCGGCGAGCTGGACGAGCATCTGGTCGACCCGGACGCCCTCGCCGCCTGGACCGGTCGGTTCTTCGCCGACGTGCAGTCCCGACCGGGCCGGATCTACGCCGACGTGCGTAAGGCCCTCACCCTCCAGCAGATCCGGTTGAAGCTGCTGCCGCTGGTGCGCGCGTACGCCCGCCGCAAGGACGACTTCGAGGCGATGGACTTCGCCGACCAGCTGGCCCGGGCCGCGCGGGTGGCGCGGGACCATCCGGGGGTGGGTGAGATCGAGCGCAACCGCTACCGGGTGGTGTTGCTCGACGAATACCAGGACACCAGCCACGCCCAGGTGGTGCTGCTCGGTGCGCTCTTCGGCGGGGGGCATCCGGTGACCGCCGTCGGTGACCCCTGCCAGTCCATCTACGGCTGGCGGGGGGCCAGCGCCGGCACCCTGGACCGCTTCCCGGGCGAGTTCGCCCGCGCCGACGGCAGCCCGGCCCGGGTGCTCGGGCTGACCACCAGCTGGCGTAACCGGCCGGAGATCCTCGCGGTGGCGAACGCGCTCGCCACCCCGTTGCGGGCCGCCGGTGCCCGGGTGCCCGAGCTGCATGCCGCGCTCAGCGTCGACGAGCCGATCGGGCATCGCAGCCCGCGCGGCGCCGCCGCCGGCACGGTGCACTGCGCGCTGCTCTCCTCGTATGCCGACGAGGCCGACTGGATCGCCGACAGCCTGCTGGCGGCCTGGCGGGGCGCGGCCCGGATGCCTGGCGTGCTGCCCGAGCAGATCCCGGTCGCGCTGCGCCCGACCACCGCGGTGCTGGTCCGGCTGCGTAGCCAGATCCCGGCGATCGCCGCCGCGCTGCGCGCGCGTGGCCTGCCGGTCGAGGTGGTCGGGCTGGGTGGCCTGCTGGACACCCCCGAGGTCCGGGATGTGGTGTGCACGCTGCGGGTGCTGGCTGACCCGACGGACGGTGCCGCGCTGTTGCGGCTGCTGACCGGTGCGCGCTGGCGGATCGGCCCGCGTGATCTGGTCGCCCTGCACCGCCGGGCCCGGGCCATCGCCACCGCCCGCCGGCAACTGGCCGACGACGGTGGTCCGGAGATCGTGCTGGACCGTCTCGACGAGGCGACGCTCGTCGAGGCGCTCGCCGACCTGGGGCCCGCGCAGGCGTACTCGGCGGAGGGCTACGTGCGGTTGCGCGCGTACGCCCGGGAGCTGGGCCTGCTCCGCTACCGCCTGGACCAGTCGTTACCGGAACTGATCGCCGACATCGAGCGGACCACCGGCCTGGACGTGGAGGTGGCGGTACGGGCCGGCGGGGGCGGTGCCGGCGACGCCGGCCTGGCCCGGGGCCACCTGGACGCGTTGGGTGATGTGGCGGCCCGGTTCAGCGGGGAGACGCCCGGCGCCACCCTCGCCGGGTTCCTGGCCTATCTCGCCGCCGCCGAGGACGAGGAACGGGGGCTCGCCCCGGGCGAGGTGGAGGTGGTCGAGGGGGCGGTGCAGATCCTCACCGCGCACGCCGCCAAGGGGCTGGAGTGGGACGTGGTCGCGGTGGCCGGGCTGAGCCGCGGGGTGTGGCCGGGCCCGGTGCGTAACTCCGATCACTGGCTCGGTGGGCTGGGTGTGCTGCCCTTCCCGTTGCGCGGCGACGCCGACGGCCTGCCCGAGCTGGCCCTGGCCGAGGCCGACGACCAGCGCGGGGTGGCGCGGGCGGTGGCGGACTTCACCGACGCCTGGCGTGCCCACGACGAGCGGGAGGAACGCCGGCTGGCGTACGTGGCCCTGACCCGACCGCGCCGGCTGCTGCTCTGCTCCGGCCACTGGTGGGGGGAGGGCACCAAGCGACCCCGGGGGCCGTCGGCGCTGCTGCGCGAGGTGCACGACGCCTGCCTGGCCGGCGAGACCGGGTACGTGATCGACGAGTGGGCGTCGGAGCCGACTCCGGACGCGGCCAACCCCACCACCGAGGTGGTGCTGCGCGCCGAGTGGCCGGCCGACCCGCTCGGCGGTCGCCGTCCGGTGCTGACCGAGGCGGCGGCGTTGGTGCGGCGCTGCCTGACCGAGGGCGACGAGTCGGTCCGGTCGGACGAGGCGACGGCGACCGATCCGGAAGTGGTCCGGTGGCGGCGGGAGGCCGACCTGTTGCTGGCCGAGCGGGCGGAGCTGAGCCGGCTCTCCGGTCCGATCGACGTGACGCTGCCTGATCACCTGTCGGTGACGCAGCTGGTGGCGTTGCGCCGCGACCCGGCGGCACTTGCCGGTGCGCTGCGCCGCCCGTTGCCCACCGAACCGAACCTGTACGCGCGCCGGGGCACCGCCTTCCACGCCTGGCTGGAGCAGCGGTTCGGCGCGGACCGGCTGCTCGACACCGACGAGCTGCCCGGCGCGGCCGACGCCGACGCCGCGCCGGACGAGGCGCTGGCCGAGCTTCAACAGCGCTTCCTGGCCAGCGAGTGGGCCGATCGTACGCCGATCGAGGTGGAGGTCCCGTTCGCCACCGTCATCGGCGGCGTGGTGGTACGCGGCCGGATGGACGCGGTGTTCCGCCGGCCGGGGGACCGTTTCGACGTGGTCGACTGGAAGACCGGTGCCGCACCGTCCGGGCCGGCCGCCGAGGTGGCCGCCGTGCAGTTGGCGGTCTACCGGCTGGCCTGGGCGGAGTTGGCCGGTGTGCCGGTCGACCGGGTCGGTGCGGCCTTCCACTATGTGCGCGACGGCGCGACGGTCCGCCCGGCGGACCTGCTCGACGTCGAGGGGCTCACCGCGTTGATCACGGCGGTGCCGGAGTCCGCCAGCCCGGCGGCTGCCGAGCCGGCCCGACCTGCCGACGCGGAGCCGTCCTGAGGGGGGTGACGCGGGTTCTTATCCGTGGTACGGTGCCTGAGTTGCAGTTTTGGTTACCAGCTCTGTGTGCGCCTGGCGGATACCTGGCCCAGGCGCACTTTGTTGTGTCCGGAGTTCTCCGGGCGGGGCGACCAGAAGCGACAGGTGTTCCGGGCACGTCCGCACGGGACATTCCTCTCTCCGGCCCCGCAACGGGTGCGGGTCCGACGTTCCGTCAAGGAGACGAAACAAGCATGGCAATTGGCACCGTCAAGTGGTTCAACGCTGACAAGGGCTTCGGCTTCATCACCCCGGATGGCGGGGGCGCCGACGTCTTCGCCCACTTCTCGGCGATCCAGTCCTCCGGCTACCGCAGCCTGGACGAGAACCAGCGGGTGGAGTTCGAGGTCGTCCAGGGCCAGAAGGGCCCGCAGGCGGAGAACATCCGCCCGATCTGATCTCCTCAGCTTGCCCGTGACGGTCGGGTCGTAGTCGGGCGTCCAGCCCGCGGCGGCCCGGCCGTTCGCACTGGGGGGCGGCGGATCGCCCCCCTGAGTCGGCAATCAGTCTTCGGACGGTCGGGTGGGCGACTGTGCCCACCCGCCGGTCGGGAAAGGCTGGGTTCGCTGGCCCGTGGTCCGGGGTCCGGGGGGATGAGCCGGGGGGTCGGCTCACGCGAAGGAGGCGGCCATGGTGGGTGCCGCGACAGCACGCGAACTGCTCCTGGTGGTCGCGGTGGCCGTTGTCGGCGTGCTGCTGGCCACGGTGGCGGCGTTCACGCCCTGGCCGGTCACGCCGGGCGGGGCCGCCCCGTCGGGGCTTGTGGAACTGCACAGCCCGGCTACTCCTGCCGATTCCTCCGACACCGCGTCCGGCTGAAGCGGCTGTCGTCGACAGGTTAGGGTCGGAGCCGTGCCGACCCGCAGAGTGAAGATCCCAGCGACGAGGTATCCGGTCGAGCGGTTCACCCTCGACAACGGCCTGCGGGTGGTGCTCGCCCCTGATCGCAGCGCCCCGGTCATCGGGGTGGCGGTGGTCTACGACGTCGGCATCCGCTCCGAACCCGAGGGCCGCACCGGCTTCGCCCACCTCTTCGAACACCTGATGTTCCAAGGGTCGGAGAACCTGGAGAAGCTGGCCCACTTCCGGCACGTGCAGGGTGCTGGCGGCACCTTCAACGGCTCCACCCACCTGGATTACACCGACTACTTCGAGACGCTGCCGAGCAACGCGCTGGAACGGGCGTTGTTCCTGGAGGCGGACCGGATGCGTGGCCCCCGGCTGACCGAGGAGAACCTGCGCAACCAGGTCGACGTGGTCAAGGAGGAGATCCGGGTCAACGTGCTGAACCGGCCGTACGGCGGGTTTCCCTGGCTGACCCTGCCACCCGTCATGTTCGACACCTTCCCCAACGCGCACGACGGCTACGGCTCCTTCGACGACCTGGAGTCGGCGACCGTCGCCGACGCCACGGACTTCTTCCGGCGCTACTACGCCAGCGGCAACGCGGTCCTCTCGGTCGGTGGTGACCTCGACGTCGCCGAGGCCACCGCGCTGATCGAGCGGCACTTCGGTGACGTGCCGGCCCGCCCGGCGCCGGCCCGGCCGGACTTCACCGAGCCGGACCTGACCGTCGAGCGGCGCACCTCGTACACCGACGCGCTGGCCCCGCTGCCGGCGGTGGCGTCGGCGTGGCGGGTGCCCGACCCGGTCGGCGACTTCGCCGCCTACCTGCCGTACGTGGTGCTGGCCGAGGTGCTCACCGACGGTGACGCGTCCCGGCTGGTCGAGCGGCTGGTGCACACCGACCGCGCGGTGACGAGCGTGGGCGGCTACCTCGGGTTCATGGGAGACCCGTTCGACGTCCGCGACCCCACCGCGCTGCTGCTCCAGTCGCACCTGCCGCCCGGCGGCGACGTCGACAAGGTGCTCCGCACCGTCGACGAGGAACTGGACCGGCTCGCCACCGACGGGCTCACCGACGGTGAACTGGCCCGTACCCAGGCCCGGATGGCCACCCACCTGCTCCGCGACACCGACGCCGTGCTGGGCCGGGTGCTGCGGATGGCGGTGCTGGAGCAGCAACGCGGCGCGCCGGAACTGCTGGGTGAGCTGCCCCGGCTGGTCGGCGAGGTCACCGAGGAGCAGGTCCGTGCCGCCGCGGCCACCCTGCGGCCCGAGCGCCGCGCATCCGTCGAGGTCATCCCGGGAGGTGCCCGATGAGCGCGCCAGGTCCACGGTCGCTGCCGCCGCTCGGCCCGACCCGCCGGCTCAAGCTGCCGCGGCAGGCCGAGCGCACGTTGGACAACGGCCTCACCGTGATCGTGGTACGCCGTCCGGCGGTACCGCTCGTCGAGTTGCGGCTCTGGATCCCCTTCGGCCGGGCGCACCTGGCCCGGGGTCATCTGCTCGCGCAGACGATCCTCTCCGGCACCGAGACGATGAGCAGCGTGCAGATCGCCGCCGAGTTGCAGAAGATCGGCGGTGGACTCGCCGCCGGGCTGGACCCGGATCGGTTGATGTTCTCCGGCACCGGCCTGGCCACCGGGCTGGACCGGATGCTGGAGATCCTCGCCGAGGTGCTCACCGGCGCCAGCTACCCCGCCGAGTGGGTGGGCGTCGAGCGGGACCGCCTGGTCGACGGGATCCAGGTGGCCCGGAGCCAACCCGCCCACCTGGCCCGGACGGCCCTGCTCAAGCGGATCTACGGCCGCCACCCGTACGCCGTGCAGACGCCCGACCCGGAGCAGGTCCGGGCGGTCCGGCCGGGTGCCCTGCGTTCGCTGCACGCCCAGCGGGTGCGTCCGGCGGGCGCGGTGCTCGTGCTGGTCGGTGACGTACGGCCGGAGCGGGCGCTGGACGCGGCCGAGAAGGCGCTCGGCGGCTGGCAGGGTGACGGGCACCGTGGCGACCTGCCGCCGGCCCCGCCGCTGGCGCCGGGGCCGCTGCTGCTAGTCGACCGGCCCGGGTCGGTGCAGTCCTCGCTGCGGGTGGCCCTGCCGGCGGTGCCGCGCACCCACCCTGAGCACGCCGCGCTGCAACTGGCCAATCTGATCTTCGGCGGTTACTTCTCCTCCCGTTGGGTGGAGAACATCCGTGAGGACAAGGGCTACACGTACGGTCCGCACTCGCTTGTGGAACACTCCGTCGCCGGCTCGGTGCTGGTGGCCGCCGCCGAGGTGGCCACCGAGGTGACCGGTCCGGCGCTGCTGGAGACCACCTACGAGCTGGGTCGGCTGGCCACCGTGCCGCCCCGACCCGAGGAACTGGAACAGGCCCGCCAGTACGCCCTCGGCACCCTCCAACTCGGCGTCTCCACCCAGGCGGGGCTGGCGTCGGTGGTCAGCGCGTACGCCGGTAGCGGGCTGCGGCTCGACTTCCTGCCCGAGCACGAGTCCCGGCTGGCGAAGGCGAGCGCCGAGGACGTCGCCGAGGCGGCGGCCCGGTATCTCGCCCCGGCGCGGGCGGTCACCGTGGTGCTCGGCGACGCCGAACGGATCACGCCGTCGCTTGCCGCGTTGACACCGATCGAGACCGTGCCGGTGCCGTCATGACCTCGTACGCCGGCGCCGGCCAGCCCGTGGCGGCGGGCGGGGAGGCCGCACCGCCGCTGGCCCGCTCCACCCTGGATCGGGCCGCACACCGGCGTACCGATCCGGCGTGGCTGGCGCAGGCGTGGGCCGGTGCCCGGGTGCTGGTGCTCGACGTCGAAGGCGGCGGACAGACGCTGGTGCGCACCGACACCCCGGTGCCGACGCTCGTCCTCACCGCGGCGGAGGACCTCCCCCCGGCGCTGGCCACCGGTGCGATGTTCCTCGGCGTCGAGCCGGACGGGGTGCCGGTGTTCTGTGTGCACGCCCCACTGGCGGCGGCGCCGGACACCCGGGCGGTGAACCTGCGGCAGATCGGGCACCTGCTCGGCGACCGGGACGCGGGACTCTTCACCACCGCGCTGGCGCTCACCAACTGGCATCTGCGGCATCTCTACCACCCGGTGACCGGTGCACCGACCCGTGCCGACGAGGCCGGCTGGTCCCGGGTGGACGCCCAGGGCGAGCGGGTGTGGCCGCGTACCGACCCGGCGATGATCGTGCTCGTGCACGACGGGGTCGACGGCCAGGACGGGCGGTGCCTGCTGGGCAACAACGCCGCCTGGCCCAACGCGCCGGGGCAGCGTCGCTTCTCCTGCCTGGCGGGCTACGTGGAGCCGGGCGAGTCGGCCGAGGCGACGGTGCTGCGGGAGGTACGCGAGGAGGTGGGCGTGCCGGTCGGCGACATCACGTACGCGGGCAGCCAGGCGTGGCCGTTCCCCGGCTCGCTGATGCTCGGCTTCCTGGCCACCGCCGATCCGGCGCACCCGCTGCGGGTCGACCCCACCGAGATCGCCGAGGCCCGCTGGTTCTCCCGGCAGGAGATCGGCGCGACGTTGGCGGGCCGGGCGGTCGACGTGGGCGGCGCTAGCCTGCGCCTGCCTCCCGCCTCCTCGATAGCCCTCTTCCTCATCCACCGCTGGCTCGACGGCCATTGTTGAAGGAGGGGTCCCCTGTTAACGCCTCAGGTATAGCAGGGGCCCCCTGTTAACACGCGCAAGGCTCGGAAGCCGGACGGCGAGTGCGGCCCCGGCCCGTGACCGTCGTTGCCGCGGCGGTCACGGGCCGGGGACACGGGCCGTCGTGGCCGGCTGGGTGAATGACAGCGGGGGAGCCGGTCGACCACGACGGACGTGGGTGAGGTCAGCTGCCCCGTCCGTCCGAGCCGGCGCGACGGCCGGCCGGAGCGTCCAACGGAAGCACCTTGACCCGCTGCTTGCCGGAGCGTACGGAACCGACCGTGGCGAGCGCCCGGGCGAGCAGGAGCGCGGCGTCGCGGTCCTCGGCGTGGACGACCTGCCGGCGCGGTTCGGGCCGGGTGGTCTCATCCCGCAGCCGGCGACCGCCGGCCCAGGCGGCGGTGATGTCGGTATCGGCTGCGACGCGAATGTCGGTGCGAACGATCAGGAACCGCATCGGGGTCTCCGGATGTGCCGCGACGGGTGAAATCCGTGGAAGTTCCACGTCGGTACGCCGCCATCGTACGCCCGGTCTGCGTCCCAGCAAGTGAAACGCGCCGATTGGTCCCACACCCGGTCCGATCATCCGATGCCTGCTCATCAGCCATCTGGGGGTGAACGACGGCGGGGCCGCCGGCATCCATGCCGACGGCCCCGCCCTTTCCTGCGGCGCTACGAGAGGTCGAACTGCCCGCTCTTGGCGCCGGAGAGAAAGCCGAGCCATCCGGCCCGGTCGAACAGCAGCACCGGGCCGCCGCGGTCCTTGCTGTCGCGCACCGCGGTCGCGTCGGTACGCAGCGGCGCGACCTCGACGCAGTTGGAGGTCTGGCTCCGGGTGCTCGTGCGCCATGGCGCGTCCGCGAGTTGGGACAGGACGGACGGCGTGTTGCGGATCTCGTTCATCGTTGCGCTCCTGTGGTGAACCGATGGAACGAGCGGCGGGGCACGTCCCGACGGCGGGCGGTTTCCGGGGGTCACCGCCCGGGGGTCACCGCTCCGTCAGACGCCCGGAGGATCCGCGACGCTGGGCCGGCGCCGTTGCCGAACCACTGGTCTGGGTGGACGGGGTCACCGCAGCGGACAGCCATCCCAGCGCCTGGGTAAGCCATTGGTAGGTGTCCGTCTCGGAGAGCGCCGCCGTGCATAGCCGCTCAAAAACCACTTTATAGCGATTTAGGGCTATTTTCTCGGTCGACATGACGTCGGTAAAGCCGCCTTCGATGGCGAGTGTCTCCGGATCCTGCGGGTCGGCGAAGCGGTAGAGCGAGAACGCGGTCGGTGGGAGGTACCACTCACCCACCGGGGTGTCCCGCAGCAGTACGTGCAGTTTGACGTTGGACAGCGTGGACAGCTCCCGCAACTGCATCAACTGCTCCCGGATCACCTCCGGCGGGCCGGCCCGGAGGCCGAGCGCGGCCTCCTCCAGCACCGCCGTGTACTTCGGCGCGTCGGTGTCCTGGGTGAGCAACTCCTGTCGGGACTGTCGCGCCTTGATCTCGGTGTCGATGTCCTCACCGATCTCCGCGTCGCCGGCCTCCTGGTCGATCTGCTGCGCCGAGGAGAGTCGCAGCCGGGCGTACCCGGCGGTCTGCAACAGTCCCGGCACCAGGACCGGGCTGTACTCGGAGATCTCGGCGCAGCCCGCCTCCAGCTCGGCGAAGACGCGTTGCTGTTGGGTCATGGCCGGAAACTTCTTCAGCCAGGCGCGCATGTCGGCGGCCTGGCGGGTGATGTCGAGCAACTCGGCCTGCTCGGCCTCGCCGGCGCCGTAGAGGTCGAGCAGGCGCTGTACGTCCTGCGGGTCGGGCCGGCTGCGGCCGTTCTCCAGCCGGGACAGTTTGGACGCGGAGGCCCAGCCGACCCGGTCAATGACCTGGTCGCCGGTGAGTCCGGCGTCCTCACGCAGGCGGCGTAGTGCGCTGCCGAGCCGGGAACGCCGCCGGATCGGGCTGGGTGCGGCTGGAGGCACGCTGTCCTCTTTTCGTCGACCGTCGCCGACGCGACGGTAACTGTATGAAATTCGCCCCCCACGGCCAGTATGGACGTCGCGACCGGCGCCGGAGGTACCGGCGGAGGGCGTGTCATCAGAAAAACGCCAGACCTGACACCCGGACGGGAGCCGCCGTGACCTGCGTCGCCGGACCCAGTCGAGCGTCTGCCGCCCCGCGTCGCGCCACCCCGGAGGGACCAATGCGCACCGTCCTGAGCCGCCCGGACTTCCGTCTTCTCTTCGGCGGGCTGCTGGCCAGCATGATCGCCGAGTCGATACTGCTGTTGGCGCTCGCCATCTGGGTGAAGGACCTGACCGGGTCGGACGGGCTCGCCGGGGCGACCATCCTCGTCATCATCGCACCGAGGGTGCTCGCGCCGCTTGTCGGCTGGTTCGTCGACAGGTATCCCGGGCGCCCGTTCTTCGTCGCCACCCACCTGGCCATGGCGCTGCTGCTCACTCCGCTCTTCGCGGTCCGCGACGCGGGCGACATGTGGATCATCTATGCGGTGGCCGCCCTCTACGGCCTGTCCAACCTCACGGTCGGCGCGCTGCTCAGCCGCCTGATCCGGGAGTTGGTGCCGGCCGACCTGCTGGGCGAGGCGAACGGGGTGTTGCAAACGGTCCGGCAGGGGCTACGCCTGGTCGGTCCGCTGGCCGGTGCCGGCCTCTACGCGGTCCTCGGCGGCGGAATGCTGGCCGCCGTCGGGATGGCCGGCTTCCTGGTCGCCGCCGCCGTGGTCGGCACGCTGAGGCCGTCCGGGTCACCCGCCGTGGTGGGCACGCAGGGGCCGTCGGAGTCGCCCGCCGTGGTGGGCAGGCGGGGGTCGTCCGGGTCGTCCACCGCAGTCGGTACGCCGCGGCCGGCCGGGTCGTCCGCAGGGCAGGCTGGCGGTGCGGGCCCGGGACGACGCTGGCCGGGAGAGTTGATCGCCGGGCTGCGTCACCTCACCCGGGAACCGGCGCTGCGGCGGGCGTTGCTCGGCTACGGACTCGGCTCGCTGGTGATGGGCTTCACCGAGTCCCTGATCTTCGCGTACGTCGATCGTGGGCTCGGCCGGGACGCGGCGTTCGTCGGCGTGCTGGTCACCGTGCAGGGCCTCGGCGGACTGGTGGGCGGCCTCTGCTCCGCCGCAGTCGTACGTCGGGTCGGCGAGTTGGGCACGATGGCCGCCGGTGTCGCGTTCTTCGGGCCGGCCGCGCTGGCGTTGGCGTACCCGAATCTGTGGCTCGGCTTCGCCGCAGTGCTGCTGGCGGGCGTGTCGCTGCCGCTGACTCTGGTCGGCATGCACACGCTGATCCAGCGGCGGACCCCACCCGATCTGCTCGGCCGGGTCGCGGCGGCCTCGGAGGCCGCGGTCCGCTGCCCGCAGGCGTTCTCGATCGGCGTGGGCGCCCTGGTCGTCGGCGTGCTCGACTACCGGCTGGTCTTCGTCCTGGTCGGCCTGGCCACCCTGGCTGCCGGCGGCTACCTCTGGCGCGGCCGGCACCTGAGCCCCCCGCTCCGCCCGGCCGCCCACCCTCGCGT
>NZ_POTX01000198.1 GCF_003236305.1 Micromonospora endophytica
GATTCGGGTCAAGCGGGATGGGGGGGTGCTGTCGGACGGGCAGATCGACTGGGTGGTGGATGCGTACACCCGGGGGGTGGTGGCGGACGAGCAGATGTCGGCGCTGGCCATGGCGATCCTGCTGAACGGGATGACGGGGGCGGAGATCGCGCGGTGGACGGCGGCGATGATCGCCAGCGGCGAGCGGTTGGACCTGTCGTCAGTGCCCCGGCCGACCGTGGACAAGCACTCCACCGGTGGGGTCGGCGACAAGATCACTCTGCCGTTGACCCCGCTGGTGGCGGCCTGCGGCGCGGCGGTGCCGCAGCTGTCCGGGCGCGGCCTCGGGCACACCGGCGGCACCCTGGACAAGCTGGAATCGATCCCGGGCTGGCGGGCCGCGCTCAGCAACGAGGAGTTCACCGCCCAACTCCGCGACATCGGCGCGGTGATCTGCGCGGCCGGCTCGGGCCTGGCCCCTGCCGACCGCAAGCTGTACGCGCTGCGTGACGTCACCGGCACCGTCGAGGCGATCCCGCTGATCGCCAGCTCGATCATGAGCAAGAAGATCGCCGAGGGCACCGGCGCGCTGGTGTTGGACGTGAAGGTCGGCTCCGGCGCGTTCATGAAGTCCGTCGACGACGCCCGGGAACTGGCCCGGACCATGGTGGAGCTGGGCGGTGCCCACGGGGTGCGGACCGTCGCCCTGCTCACCGACATGTCCACCCCGCTCGGCCGGGCAATCGGCAACGGGGTGGAGGTCACCGAGTCGGTGGAGGTGCTCGCCGGTGGCGGTCCCGCCGACGTGGTGGAACTGACAGTGGCACTGGCCCGGGAGATGCTCGACGTGGCCGGGCTGCCCGACGCGGACCCCGCCGCCGCGCTGCGGGACGGGCGGGCCATGGACGTCTGGCGGTCGATGATCCGGGCGCAGGGCGGCGACCCGGACGCACCGATGCCCGAGGCGGACGAGGTCGAGGTGGTGTGCGCCGACCGGGACGGGTACGTCACGGCCGTCGACGCGTACGCCATGGGGGTGGCTGCGTGGCGGCTCGGCGCGGGTCGGGCGCGTAAGGAGGACCCGGTCAGCGTGCCCGCCGGTGTGCTGCTGCACAAGCGGCCCGGTGACCCGGTCAAGGCGGGGGAGCCGCTCTACGAACTGCGCGCCGACCAGGCGGAGCGGTTTCCGGCGGCGCTGGCGGAAGCGGCTCGGGCGGTCACGCTGGCGGATCATCCGCCGACTGCGCAGCCGTTGGTGATCGATCGCATCGAGTGACGAAACCCCGTCGGACCCCATGGTGTCGCACCGATGGGGCGACTACCCTCGCAGGCCAGGGGGGACAGTCGGCGTCGCCGTACGTGAGCAGACAGGGATGTTGTCGTGATCGTTCTCGCCCCCGACCCGCGGGAAGTGCGTGAGGCGAGCCTGGAGGAGCTGTCCCGGCTGGGACTGCCGCTGCCACCGCCGCAGTTTCCGCTGGTCTGGGAGCCCGGCGACCAGATCGAGCTGCGGCCCACGGCGGAGATCGAGGCGCGGATCGCGGTGCTGCACCTGATCCTGGCCCGCTGCTTCGGCATGCCGCCCCAGGCGGCGATGAGCTGGCTGCTCGCCTCGCACCTGCTGGAGATGGTCACCCCGCCGGAGTTCCAGTTCGTCACCGGGGCCAAGGGCGACCACCGCTCCTTCGTCCTGCACCACGATGCGCTGTTCTCCCTGGCCTGGGTCCTCGGGCTGACCAAGCAGCTCGATCCCACCTTGCCGGTGGACGAGCGGCTGGTCGAGCGGTTGCCGCACATCGCCGAGGGGGAGACCTTCCGGCAGTGGCGCTCGCGGATCCTGGCCGCACCGCAGCACCCGGCCGATGCCGCCGCCCTGCTCGACCTGCACTACTGCCTGGACTGGGCGTACCTGGAGGTGGACCGGGCCGGGCGGCCGCTGCCGGGCCTGGTGGACGCCAACGCGATCGGCCAGCGCCGGTGGGCGCTGGAGTGGGCGGTGATCCTGCGTGGGCCGTACCATGACGAGCCGCCCGGCTGGGAAGAGGTCGACCTCTCCACCTGAGCCTGGTGGTCTAGTGGTTCGGGCGGTGCACGCCGAGGCGTACCGCCATCGTCACCCGGACCGGTTCGCCCAGCTCGACGATGCGGGCGGCCAAGCCGGCGGGGTCGGCGTGCCAGGCGCTCGGGCCCATGCCGACAAGCGTGGCGACCTCCGCGGCGGACAATCTCAGCTCCTGTCGGTGCTCGGTGGCCGACTCCTCGGTGAAATGGCCGCCGAGGCTGGCCGCGACCCGGTCCGCTTTGGCCGGGTCGACCCGCAGCAGGCCGAGGGCGTCGACCAGTTCGGTGAGGTGATCGGCGGTCGGGGTCACCACCAGCAGCCGGCCGGCCGGGTCGAGGACGCGGTGGAACTCGGCGCCGTTGCGCGGCGCGAAGACGTTCAGCAGCAGCGCGGCCGAGGCGTCCGCCAGCGGCAACCGTTGCCAGGTGTCCGCCAGCGCCGCAGTGACGCGCGGATGGATCCGCGCGGCCCGGCGCAACGCCGGCTTGGACACGTCCAGAGCCAGACCGGCAGCGCCCGGCAGCGCCGCCAGCACCGCCGCCAGGTGCCGGCCGGTCCCCGCGCCGGTCTCCACCACCAGCGGGTACGCCCCGGCGGTGCCGCCGTGCGTCGGGCTGCCGCCGCCGGCCACCTTCTCCTGAATGGGGGACTGGTGGTCGGCGTCCGGCGCCTCGGAGGTGGCGGCGGGCAGGGCGTCGCGGGCGGCGGCGGCGAGTGCGGTGGAGATGGCGTCGTAGTGGCCGGCGGCGAGGAAGTCCGCTCGGGCGGCGACCATCTCGGCGGTGTCCCCGCCGTGCGGGGCGCGGCCGGTGAGCAGGTTGACGTAACCCTGCCGGGCGATGTCGAAGCTGTGCCGACGGGGGCAGCGCAGCGCGCGGGCCGCACCGGCGGCGGCCTCGGTCAGGGGCTCGGCGCAGACCGGGCAGCGCAGCCGGTCGGCGACTCGACGGTCCATCACCACAGCAGGTCGCAGGCCGGTTCCACGCGCCCGAGCGTACCGATCACGCCGGCGCGGACTAGGGTCTGGTCATGGTCGCGAGCATCCGGTACGAGGACATCGTCAAGGCGCCGAAGGCGCTGCTGCACGATCACCTGGATGGCGGTCTACGGCCCGCGACGATCGTCGACCTGGCCGCCGAGGTCGGTCATGAGCTGCCCACCACCGATCCGGAGGAGTTGGGCCGCTGGTTCGTGGCGGCGGCCGACTCCGGTTCGCTGGAGCGCTACCTGGAGACGTTCGCGCACACGGTCGCGGTGATGCAGACCGCCTCGGCGCTGCGCCGGGTGGCCCGTGAGTGTGCCCTGGACCTGGCTGCCGACGGGGTCGTCTACGCCGAGGTGCGGTTCGCCCCCGAACAGCACCTGGAACAGAACCTGACCTTGGACGAGGTGGTGGAGGCGGTGCTGGCCGGCTTCGTCGAGGGCAGCACGCTCGCCGCCGAGGCAGGTACACCCATCCGGGTCGGCACGCTGCTCACCGCGATGCGGCACGCGGCCCGCTCCCAGGAGATCGCCGAGTTGGCCGTGCGTCACCGCGATCACGGCGTCGTGGGCTTCGACATCGCCGGCGCGGAGGCGGGTTTCCCACCCACCCGGCATCTGGACGCCTTCGAATATCTCCAGCGGGAGAACTTCCACTTCACCATCCACGCCGGTGAGGCGTTCGGGTTGCCCTCCATCTGGCAGGCGATCCAGTGGTGCGGGGCCGACCGCCTGGGCCACGGCGTACGCATCGTGGACGACATCACGCCCGACGGCGAGCCGGTTCTCGGCCGGCTGGCGGCGTACGTGCGGGACAAGCGGATTCCGTTGGAACTCTGCCCGTCGTCGAACGTGCAGACCGGTGCCGCCGCGTCGATCGCCGAGCATCCCATCGGCCTGCTGCGTGACCTCCGCTTCCGGGTGACGGTCAACACCGACAACCGGTTGATGAGCGGCACGTCGGTGTCGCGGGAGATGGCGCTGCTCTGCGAGGCGTTCGGTTACGGCTGGCGTGAGATGCAGTGGTTCACCATCAACGCGATGAAGAGCGCCTTCATCCCCTTCGACGAACGGCTGCGGATCATCGACGAGGTGATCAAGCCGGCGTACGCCAAGTTGCTGGCGTGAGGCCGACCGGGTGGGTCCGGTCAGTGGGCCGGCGGGTGGCCTGCGGCCAGTAGGCCCGCCACCCGGCGCAGCACGTCCCGACCACGAGCCGGCTGCGCGCCCAGCCCGGTCTGTCGGCGAAGCACCGCGGGCTCGGCGCGCAGCAGGGTCACGCCTCGGCGGAGCAGCACCGCCGGTCCCTTGCGCTGTTCGGCGAGGTCGCGGGTGAGCCGGCGCAGGAAGGTCGCGCCGCGCGGCCGGCGCAGGGCGTACGCGCCGGCGAGCAGGCCCTGGTTGCGGCATTCCTCCACAATCTCAGCGGCAAATATCCCTTCAGCCACGAGCAGTGGCGAATCGGCCAGCTCGAACGGCCGGGTGGACACTCTGCGGTCCTCATTGATGGCATAGACCGGCACATCCGCCCGGCCATGCCGGGCCAGTTGACTAATCACCTCGACAGCGCTCGCGGCATCCCACGAACCGGGCGACTCCCAGTCGATCTGACCGTTCCGTAGCGGTAACGTTGGGTCATCGCCGTTCTTGTAAAAATCGTCCAGACAGAGAACGGGCAATCCGGTTTGTCGGGCAATGTACGACTTTCCGGAGCCGGAGGGGCCGGCAAGCAGGACGACTCGGCGCGGGGGCTTCATTACTTTATGTGACTCCGGACAGACGGACCGCGAGCAAATTGCATCAACATCTCATCACACCTCGAGTTGGGGACAACCTGGGCTTTCTCTTTCCGGAGCGGCGTGATGGAATCTCGGATGGTCCGACCCGCCGGGTCGGCCGCTGGGCGTTGCCCGGGGCAACGCGGACGCTGCAATCACGAGGGCGGTGACGTGAGCAAACGGCCGAAGACGGCAGGCTCCTTCCTGTCGCGTCTGCGCCGGCCGGCTGGTCGGCTACGCGACATGCCGATCTGGTCCAAGCTCGGTCTCATCATGATCGTGCCGACCATCGCCACGGTCGTCGTGGGTACCAGCGGCCTGCTGGATCACCTTGACTCGCTGAACAACGCCAACCGGGCCGGTGATCTCGCCGAGCTCATCGGGCACTCCGGCGAGTTGGTGGACGGCCTACAGGACGAGCGGACAGCCGCCGTGCTGTTGCTGGGCGTGCCACCGGCGCAGTCCGGTCAGGCCGAGCCGGAGGCGAAGAAGCGGTACTCCACCCTCTACAACGAGGTCTCGCTGGGGGTGGACAAGGCTGCGGACCCCTACTCCCTGCAGCGCAACGACCTGACCGACCTGCCGGAGAGCCTTGAGTCGCTGCTCAACCAGATCAACGAGCGCCTCAGTGACCTGCCCGGCACCCGCAGCCAGGTGTTGAACGGCAAGTTCAAGATCACTGACGCGTTGCAGTCGTACGACGAGCTGATCAACCAGCTGCTCGCCGTCCGGGACTCGGCCAGCCAGCTCGCCGGTGACAACGACCTCAGCGACCGGATGCGAGCCGCGGCCGCCGTGGCCCGGGAGAAGGAGTGGCTCTCCGTACGCCGGGTGGTGGTGCACCGGGCGCTCCAGCGGGGCATGAACTCCGCCCTGCGGACCGACTACATCTCCAGCGAGACCGGCCAGCAGCAGGCCCAGCAGAGCTTCAACGCGGTCGCCACCGAGGAGGAGTTGGAGTTCCACGCCCAGACCATCGGCGGTGGTGACCGCCGGCAGGCGACCATCTACATCAGCCAGGTCAACGCCGACACCTCCGAGAACCTCTCCAGCATCTCCTTCAACGCCGAGCAGTGGGACGCGGCGCTGGTGGCCAACGGCAAACTGATCCGTACGGTGGAGTCGAAGTTCGACACCGACGTGGTGGCCCAGGCCGGTGAACTCCGCTCCGACGTGCAACGCCAGGTGTTCCTGGAAACCGGCCTGCTGCTGACCATGCTGCTGCTGGCCATCGCGCTGGCCTACCTGGTCGCCCGCTCCATGGCCCGTTCGTTGCGTGAGCTGCGCCAGGGCGCGCTCTCCATCGCCCAGCACGGGCTGCCGCACGCGGTGGCCAGGCTGCGTGACCCGCAGGTCACCGGGCAGCTCTCCCCGGTGCAGCTGGCCAACCAGATCGCCGAGCCGCTGCCGGTGCGCAGCAAGGACGAGTTCGGCCAGGTGACCGAGGCGTTCAACGCGGTCCACCTGGAGGCGGTCCGTACCGCCGCCGAGCAGGCCGCGCTGCGGTCGTCCGTCTCGACCATGTTCGTCAACCTGGCCCGCCGGTCCCAGATCCTGGTCGACCGGCTGATCGGACACCTCGACCGGCTGGAGCGCGGCGAGGAGGACCCGGACCGGCTGGCCGAGCTGTTCCAGCTGGACCACCTCGCCACCCGGATGCGTCGTAACGACGAGAACCTCCTGGTGCTCGCCGGTGCCGACTCGACCCGCGTGCAGCGGGAGCCGGCCGCGCTCATCGACGTGCTGCGGGCCGCCCAGTCCGAGGTCGAGCACTACACCCGGATCGAGTTCGGGGTGATCGACCGGGACATCGAGGTCGCCGCGCACGCGGTGAACGACCTGGTCCACCTCATCGCGGAGCTGTTCGACAACGCCACCGCCTTCTCGCCGCCAGACTCGCAGGTGCTGGTGGAGGCCCGCCGGATCGGCGACCGCTCCTCGCTGTACGTCGAGGACCGGGGCATCGGCATCAGCGCCGAGCAGCTGGCCGACCTGAACGAGCGACTCGCCACGCCGCCGCAGGTGGACGTGGCGGTGTCCCGGATGATGGGTCTGGTCGTGGTCGCCCGGCTGGCGTCCCGGCACGGCGTCAGGGTCGAGCTGCGTCCGGGCAACGACCGGGGCACGGTGGCCGAGGTCGCGTTGCCGCCGACCGTGCTGGTGCCCCGGGCGCTCTCCGGCCGAGGTCAGCAACCCCCCGCGCTGCCCGCTCCGCCGGCGCCCGCCGCCGGGCCGAGCCCGGCGATGGGCACGGGGCTGGCGGCGGCGTTCGGCGGTGGGCCGTCCGCGCCGGCCGTTTCCGCCCCGCGTCCCGGCGGCTCGGGCAACCAGGTGACGCTGGGTGGCCGGCCCTTCGACCCGGCCAGCCGCAATGGTTCGGGCACGCCGGCCCGGGCAGCGGGCGCCGCCGCGAACAACCTGCCCGCCTGGTCGGATCTGACCGGCGCCAGTGGTGTCGGTGGCGGGGCGGGCAACTTCGCCCCCCCGCGTACCTCCAACGGCCAGCCGATCGACCCGCTGCCGCAGCGTCGGGCCGCCGACGAACCGGCCGACACCGACCACCAGCAGCCGACCATCCCGCGCCAGTTGCCGAGCAGCCCCGAGGTCAACCCGTACGCGCCGCCGCCCGTGCCCTCGTCGCCTCCGGTCTCGGGTACGCCGTACTCCGCCCCGCCCTTCTCGGCGACGCCGGTCTCCGGTCAGCCCGTGTCGTCCGCCCCGATCTCGGCGGCGCCGATGTCGGGTGCGCCGGTCTCGCCGCCCGGTGGCCAACTGCCGCAGCGGCCCGTCTCGGCGGCGCCGATCGCCGGGCCGGGCACCCAGGCCCCGGCACCGCCCGCGTGGCCTCCGGTCGCCGGAGAGCCGGCCACCCCGCCGGTGCCCGAGCGGCTGGCCGCCGCGCTGGACATGACCACGGAACTGCCCCGGGTGCAACGCCCGGCGGCACAGCCGGCCGCCGCCCGGCCGACCACGCCGCAGGCACAGAACCGGCAGCGGTACGCGGATGAGACGATGGAGCTGCCGATTTTCCGGGAGCTCGAGTCGGCGTGGTTCCGCACCCGCCGTCCCGGCGCCGAGGAATCGGTGGGTGCCCGGCAGTCGACGGGGAACGGTGCGGTGACTCAGCAGCTTTCCACGGTCGACATCGCCGGTCGGCCCGTCCAGCAGACCTCGACCGGGACGACAGGTAACGAGCTGATGGCAGAGACTCCGACGGCCGCAGGAGCGTCCGGCGGGTACGGTGCGGCGGCGAGCGGCGGAGCACGTGGCGGCGCTGCCGACAGCAGGCCCGCGTACCGGTCGGCGTCGCAGGAGAGCGTGTGGCAGACTGCCGCCGACGACGGCTGGCGGGCAGCCTCCGCCGCCAGCCAGGCGCCGCCTGCCGGCACCACCCAGACCGGGCTGCCGAAGCGTACGCCGATGGCCCAGCTCGTTCCGGGCGCGGTGGAGAAGCCGACCACCTCGGTGCAGCGACGGAACCCGGAGTCGGTGCGCGGCCTGCTTTCCGCCTACCACCGGGGTGTCCAGCGAGGGCGTAGCAGCCACCCCTCGGACAGCAACGCGACCGGCTCGGAGGAGACTTCGGGCGGGCAGAGCGGGCAGAAGGAGCAAGAACGATGACTACTACGCAGGATCTCGGTTGGCTGCTTGCCAACTTCGCCGACCGGGTGCCGGGTGTCGCGCATGCGGTCGCCGTCTCCGCGGACGGCCTGCTCCTGGCGTCGTCACGAGACCTTCCGCGGGACCGGGCGGACCAGTTGGCGGCGATCGCCTCCGGTCTGGTCAGCCTGACCCAGGGCGCGGCCCGCTGCTTCGAAGGAGGCGCCGTGCTGCAGACCGTGGTCGAGATGGACAATGGCTTCCTGTTCCTGATGTCGATTTCCGACGGCTCGTCGTTCGCGGTGCTCGCCGCGCGTAGCTGCGATGTCGGGCAGGTGGGTTACGAAATGGCTCTGCTCGTTGACCGGGTGGGCGACGCCCTGACCCCGCAGCCGCGTACGGCTGTCGGGATGATGGGCTGATCGTCGCGCCAGCCGGTGGGGCAGGGGCGACACTGCAAACGACGGGTAGCACCGGTGCGAGCCGGTGCCGGGTACGAAGGAGGTGAGCGGCGACATGGCCGATCGTGACGAGCCGACCGGCGCGTTGGTCCGTCCATACGCCGTTACCCGCGGTCGTACCCGTCCCCGCCTCGACATCGCCTTGGAGGCGCTCGTCGAGACAACGGTGCGCGGTCGGGCCGTTGCCACTGGCAATGGTGGTCAAGGCCGTGAGCACCAGTACATCGCCGCGCTGTGTGACGGACGCGTGCAGTCGCTCGCGGAAATCGCGGCGCGGATGCAGCTTCCGCTCGGCGTGGCCCGGGTGCTCATCGCCGACATGGCGACGGACGGCCTGGTCGCGGTCCACGAGCCGACCATCCTGGACGACTCGGACGACGCGGTGGGCACTGAATTGCTGGAGAGGGTGCTGAGTGGACTTCGCAGGCTCTGACATGTCGCACCGGCCGCCGGCCCCGAGCGGGCGCGTGACGTCGGCGAAGATCGTTATCGCCGGCGGATTCGGCGTCGGCAAGACGACTCTGGTCGGCTCGGTCTCGGAGATCACGCCGCTGACGACCGAGGCCATCATGACCTCAGCCGGCGTCGGCGTCGATGACACCCGGCAGGTGCCGGGGAAGACGACGACCACGGTGGCCATGGACTTCGGTCGTATCTCGATCGATCGTGACCTGATCCTGTACCTGTTCGGTACGCCGGGTCAGACGCGGTTCTGGTTCATGTGGGATGAACTGGTCCGGGGCGCGATCGGCGCGGTGGTGCTGGTGGACACTCGTCGACTGGCCGACTGCTTCGCGGCGATCGACTTCTTCGAGCACCGGCGGCTGCCGTACCTGGTGGCCATCAACTGCTTCGACGGGATGCAGTACCACGACCCGCAGGATGTCCGGGAAGCGCTCGCGATCTCGAACGACATCCCGGTGGTGGCCTGTGACGCCCGGAACCGGGAGTCGACGAAGCACGTGCTGATCTCGCTTGTCGAGTACGTGCTCACGATGCGTCGCTCCCGGGCCGTCGCACCCGCCTGAGGATCGTTTCAGCGCCCGGTGACGGCCCCGTCGACACCGGGCGCTGGTTGCTGCCCGGGTTCGGTCGGCTGAGCCGGTTCCAGGCGCCACCGTCGACGCGGTACACGCCCCTGCCGTGCGCCTCAACGGCAGGGGCATTCTGGCTTTCCAGGGTCTCCTCAGCGGTCCGCGCGACGCCGTCACCGGCCCGGGGCAGCCGTACCGGGTGAGCGAGCGTCACCGCGGCGGTGCCGCCCCGGCGTCAAACTATCCGGGTGTGGATAGAAGACGCAGGTGAGCGGGGTGCGGTCGATGTCAGGAGCGGTAACCGGCGGAGCGGTACTCGTACTCCCGGTCGTCGTCGCGATCGCCGGTGTCGCGGGTGAAGTCCCAGCCGCCGGCCGATTCCCGGCCCGGGCGGCCACCGACCGCGAACCCGCCGATCTCCTGCCCCCGGCGCCAGCCGCGGAAGTAGCCGGTGGTGTTCTCGGCCAGGCTGGCCGCGTCCCGGACGATGCGCAGCGGACGTTCCTCCCGCAGCGGCGAGCCGGGCACGAGGTTGGCCTGCGGCACCCGCTTGGGCAGCCCGGCGTTCGTCGCGTCGCCCACCGCCGGACGTGCCGCCTGCTCGGCGGCCTGCCACCCGGTGTCGGCGAGCGATGACCAGTCCAGCTCAGCGCTCTCGCCGTGCCCGACGAACCAGGCCGACTTGGCCTGCGCGAAGATCAGCAGGTCACCGTCACCCTCGTCGGAGATCGGTGGTGGGCGGCGTTCGACCGGCGGCTCCGGCCGTCGGGCCGGTAGTGCGGCGTCCAGCCGCTCGACCGGCCGCTCTGCCCGCGCCGGGCCGCTGCGCTCAACCAGCCGCAGCGGCGGGGTCTCCAACTGCGATTCCGCCTCGGTACGCAGGGCCCGGTCGGCCAGCGGCGGGGGCTCGACCAGCCGCAGTACCGGAGGCTCCGGCGGCAGGTCGTCAGCGAGCCACGGCGGGGTCACCCGGCGCTCGGTGGTGGGTTCCTCGGCCGGCGTGTCGGACATCGCCCGCCGACTGCCCTCGTAGGGGCCGGCAACGGGGCTGCGGGTCGCACTGTCGGCCGGGTTCTCCGGGTTGTTGACAAGCGGCCAGTTCGCCCGGGAACCAGGCGGGGCCGGCTCCTGACCCGGCCGGTGGGTCGGGATCGGCACACTCAGGTCGGTGGCGCTGAAGCCGCCCGTGGGCGCCGGTGGTTCACCGTTGGTCTTCGGGCGTGGCGGGATGACGGTGCGCTGGCGTTCGGCCCGAGCACTGTTGATCGCCGCGGTGGTGAGGGTCGGCCGGAACGGTTCGCCCGCCTCGGCGGGCGGCACCGAGCCACGCTGCGCCGGCGCGATCGGGGTGATCCCCGGCGGTGGGGGCGGCGGCGTCGAGATCGGCCGGTTGGACGGGCCGTCGATCCGGGACGGGGCAGACTCGGGTCGCGACGGCGGCGCGGGGACCGGCGGTCCGGCGACCGCGGCCGGTGTGACCGGAGCGGGCGCGACCGGCGGTGGGG
>NZ_POTX01000199.1 GCF_003236305.1 Micromonospora endophytica
GAGTGGTAGGGGGCGAGGGATCATGGAGAGCGGCTACAGCATCGGTCAGTTGCGGGGAGCGGTCACCGCCGCGGTTCGCGCGCCGTCCCTGCACAACGTGCAGCCCTGGCGGTTCCGGCTGCGCGACGGCGGGATCGAGGTGCTGGTCGACGCCGCCCGCCGGCTGCCGGCCACCGACCCGAGCGGCTGGGGTGCCCGGGTCGCCTGCGGTGCGGCGCTGTTCAACCTGCGCCTGGCGTTGGCGGTGGCCGGTACGCCGGCGACGGTCCGGCTGCGTCCGTACCCGTCGGAACCGGACGTGGTGGCCCGGCTGCTGCCCGACCTGCCGCGCCGGCCCACCCCCGCAGAGCAGAGCCTGTACGCGGCCATCCCCCGCCGGTTCAGCAACCGTGCCCCGTTCTGGCCCGACCCGGTCCCGGCGGACGCGCGGTGGCGGCTCGGTGAAGCGGCGCGCACCGAGTTCTGCTGGCTGGAGTTGCTGATCGGGGTGAGCGCGGTGAACGCGTTCGCCGAGGTCGCGCAGGGCGCACACCGGGTCCTCGAACGTGATCCGGCATACCGGACGGAGCGCGAGGAATGGGTCCGCGCCACGTACACGCCCGACGGGGTGCCGGTGTCCGCCGGCGGCCCGCAGGCCGAGTCGCAGGACCTGCTTCCGTCCCGCGACTTCGGCGGCCGGTCCCGGCCGCCCGGCCGCGACTTCGAGCCGGAGCCGCTTGTCGCGGTGCTCGGTTCGGCCGGCAACACCGCCATCGACCAGGTGATCGCCGGTCAGGCTCTGCAGCGGGTGCTGCTCACCGCCACCGATGCCGGCCTGTCGGCCTCGATGCTGTCCCAGCCGATCGAGGTCCCCTCGGCCCGGGAACAGCTGCGGATGTCACTGGGGCGCTTCGGCACCCCGCAGATGGTCATGCGGATCGGGTACGGCCAACCCGGCCGAGTCACTCCGCGCCGCCCGGTCGACGAGGTGCTGGACCTGCCCGTACACCAGGGGTAGGCGGGCCTACGCCGACTGGCTGGTGGCGAGCAGTGCGGCCTCCCGCGCCGCCGCGACAGTGGCCGTACCCAGGAATCCGGTCCCGCCCAGCATGAGAAGTCGCATGCCGACCACCTTGCCCTCCGGTGGCCGGCGGCGGGAGCCGGCCCGGGGCGGATCTGCCGAGGGCAGAAGAGGACCGGGGCACGGCAATCACCATTGCCGACCCGCCCGATATCAAATTCAACAATTCCCGGAAGCTTTTCGATAGCCGGTCGCTGGCACCCGGGTGGGCGGTCAGCCGAACTGGGCGGCGCTGTCGCGGATGACGAGTTCGGTGGCCAACTCGACCCGCGGACTCTCCACCTTCTCCCCCTTGGCCAGCCGCAACACCGTACGCGCCGCCAACATCCCCATCTCCACCAACGGCTGCCGCACCGTGGTCAACGGCGGCGAACACCACCGCACCTCAGGCAGATCATCGAACCCCACCACACTCACGTCGTCCGGCACCCGCAACCCCCGCTGCCGCACCGCCTCATACACCCCCAACGCCATCTGATCACTGGACGCGAAAATCGCCGTCGGCGGCTGCGCCAACCCCAACAACCGCACCCCACCGGCAAACCCGGACTCGTGATAGAAGTCCCCGCGACACACCAGTCCCTCGTCGAAACTCAACCCGGCGGCTTCCAACGCCGCCCGGTAACCGTCCATCCGGGCCCGGCTGCACAGCAGTTGTGGCGGCCCGGCGATGAACCCGATCCGCCGATGCCCCAAACCGATCAGATACTCCGTCGCCCGCAGCCCGCCAGCCCAGTTGGTGGCGCCCACCGTCGGCGCGTCCTGGGCCGGGACACCGGCCGGGTCCACGATCACCACGGGAATGTTGAGCCGACGCAGTTCGGCCTGCTGCGGTGCCTCCAGGATGGAGGTCACGAAGATGACCCCCTCCGTGGAGCGGGTCCGGATGTTGTCGAGCCACTGCTTGGCCGAGGAGGTACGGCGGTGGATGGCGGAGACCACAGTGCCCACCCCCGAGGCGTGCGCCACATCCTCCACACCCCGAATGATCTCCACCGACCACGGACTGTCCAGGTCGTTGAAGACCAGATCCACCAACCCCGAACTCGCCCGCATGCTCGGCGGACGACGCCGATAACCATGCCGGGTCAACAACTCCTCCACCCGCTCACGGGTCCGCGGAGCCACATCCGAACGACCATTGATCACCCTGGACACCGTCGGCACCGACACCCCGGCCAGGTCGGCGATCACCGAAATGGTGACCTTGCGGGCTTCTCTGGCGGCCACGACACTCCCCTAGCCAAGGCGACAGCCCGCACGGCGACGAGGGACGGCCGGGACGGGCGACCGGCTGTCCACCTCACCCTAATGCTCGGGATTTTCACTCGCCTACCGGTAGTTGGTGCAGTTCACCACGGTCCGAAGGTCAGCCCGGCGGGGCAGCGGCGCTGTCGCGGATGACGAGTTCGGTGGCCAACTCGATCCGCGGACTCTCCACCTTCTCCCCCTTGGCCAGCCGCAACACCGTACGCGCCGCCAACATCCCCATCTCCACCAACGGCTGCCGCACCGTGGTCAACGGCGGCGAACACCACCGCACCTCAGGCAGATCATCGAACCCCACCACACTCACGTCGTCCGGCACCCGCAACCCCCGCTGCCGCACCGCCTCATACACCCCCAACGCCATCTGATCACTGGACGCGAAAATCGCCGTCGGCGGCTGCGTCAACCCCAACAACCGCACCCCACCGGCAAAACCGGACTCGTGATAGAAGTTGCCGGGTTGGATGAGCCGGTCGTCGATCGGGATGCCGGCCGTCTCCAACGCCGCCCGGTAGCCGTCCATCCGGGCCCGGCTGCACATCAACTGCGGCAGGCCGGCGATGAACCCGATCCGGCGATGCCCCAAACCGATCAGATACTCCGTCGCCCGCAGGCTGCCGGCCCAGTTGGTGGCGCCCACCGTCGGCGCGTCCTGGGCCGGGACACCGGCCGGGTCCACGATCACCACGGGAATGTTGAGCCGACGCAGTTCGGCCTGCTGCGGTGCCTCCAGGATGGAGGTCACGAAGATGACCCCCTCCGTGGAGCGGGTCCGGATGTTGTCGAGCCACTGCTTGGCCGAGGAGGTACGGCGGTGGATGGCGGAGACCACTGTGCCCACCCCCGAGGCGTGCGCCACATCCTCCACACCCCGAATGATCTCCACCGACCACGGACTGTCCAGGTCGTTGAAGACCAGATCCACCAACCCCGAACTCGCCCGCATGCTCGGCGGACGACGCCGATAACCATGCCGGGTCAACAACTCCTCCACCCGCTCACGGGTCCGCGGAGCCACATCCGAACGACCATTGATCACCCTGGACACCGTCGGCACCGACACCCCGGCCAGGCGGGCGATCACCGCAATGGTCACGGTGCGGTTGTCGTTGGCGGCCACGCGGCGACCTCCCTCTCCTCGCACTTGCCTGGACGCCGACTGCGGACCGCGGGAGTCGTGCGTCACTCCTTGCTCCACGCCACGAAGGCAGCCGCAACTTCCGGTACCACGCCGGTATTTTCCAGGTGATGGCCGGGACGTTACGACGCGTTGACGGGCCCGGTCAAGAGGTCTGTCGTGAGCGGACCTCAGCCGATAACGTGAGCAAATCCTGGAGCATCTGGCGGGGAGACTTCCGGAAAACCACCGGGATCAGAGCTTGAAGGAGTCGATGATGTCGACCGAGATCGCGGACCTGACCACCACGCGGACCATTCGCAACCCCGTGCTCACCGGATTCCATCCCGACCCGTCCATCCTGCGCGTCGGCGACGACTACTACCTGGCCACCTCGACCTTCGAGTGGTATCCGGGGGTACGGCTGCACCACTCGAAAGACCTGGTGCACTGGCGGGCCCTGGGCGGCATCGTCACCGAACGCCGCCTGCTCGACCTGCGCGGCTGCGGCGACTCCAACGGGATCTGGGCACCCGACCTCACCTGGCACGGCGGACTGTTCCACCTGGTCTACAGCGACGTGGCCAGCTTCGCCAGCGGCTACTGGGACGCGCAGAACTTCCTCACCACCGCGCCGGCCATCACCGGCCCGTGGTCGGATCCGGTGCGGCTGCACTCGCACGGCTTCGACGCCGCCCTCTTCCACGACGAGGACGGCACCACCTGGCTGCTGGCGATGAGCGCCGACTGGCGACCGGGACGCAACCGCTTCGGCGGCATCGAGATCCAGCAGTACGATCCGGCCCGCCGGCAACTGGTCGGCCAGGCCCGGATCATCTTCTCCGGCACCGAGGCCGGCCTGACCGAGGCACCGCACCTCTACCGCCACGACGGCTGGTACTGGCTGGTCACCGCCGAGGGCGGCACCAGTTGGGAACACCAGGTAACCGTGGCGCGCTCGCGGGAACTGTTCGGGCCGTACCAGGTCGACCCGGCCGGGCCGCTGCTCACCTCGGTCGGCCGACCGGATCTCACCCTGCAGAAGGCCGGCCACGGCAGCCTGGTCCGCACCCCGGGCGGCGACTGGTACCTCGCCCACCTGGTCGGCCGCCCCTACACCCCGCTGGGCAACTGTGTCCTCGGCCGGGAGACCGCGCTCCAGAAGGTCGAGTGGCCGACCGGCGACTGGCCCCGCATCCCCGGCGGCATCCCGGCCGACGAGATCCCCGCCCCGGACCTGCCGCCGCATCCCTGGCCCGACGAACCAGCCACCGACCATTTCGACACGCCCGAGTTGGCCGCGTGCTGGTCGACCCTGCGCCGGCCGGCCACCGACGACTGGGTCGATCTGCGCTCACGCCGGTCGCACCTGCGGATCCACGGTGGCCAGTCACCCATGGGCCGGCAGACGCCGAGCCTGGTGGCGCGGCGGGTGGGCGCGGTGCACTGTGCGCTGGAGACGGTCGTCGAGTTCGACCCGGGCGATCACCGGCAGCTGGCCGGAATCACCGGCTACTACAACACCCAGAACTGGCACTACCTCTACCTGACCCGGGCCGACGACGGCCGGATGGTGCTGGAACTGCTCAGCTGCGACAGTGGCCGCCGTACCGCGTACCCCCACCTCACCGTCGACACCGGCGGCGTCGCTCGGGTCGGTCTGCGGGTGAGCTTCGACGGCCCGGTGCTGCGCTTCGGGTACGACCTGGGCGACGGTTGGCGGCAGCTGCCCGTCGAGTTGGACTCCACCATCCTCTCCGACGAGCACGCCGCACAGATCATCGACGGTGAACCGGCCGCGTGGGGCTTCACC
Organism: Micromonospora endophytica; assembly: GCF_003236305.1. Lineage (GTDB taxonomy): Bacteria > Actinomycetota > Actinomycetes > Mycobacteriales > Micromonosporaceae > Micromonospora > Micromonospora endophytica. The sequence goes on from NZ_POTX01000199.1 coordinate 5,260, forward strand.
GGCGCGCTGCTCGGCCTCTGGGTGCAGGACATCGGCGGCGACGGCCGCTACGCCGACTTCGACCACGCCACCTACCGCGAAGGAAGGGCCCCCTACTAACGCCTCCGGTAGAGAAAGGGTCCCCTGTTAACACATGCGTCGGGTGGGGCAGCGTCCGCCGCACCCGGCCCCGGCACCGCCAGGTCGCGTAACCGAGACACCCAGCCCGCCACGGGAGGTCGGACCGATGTCGCCCAGCAGCCAGTCCCCGCGGACCCCGCACCCCACCACGGCAGCCGGGCCAGGCCCGGCGGTACGTCCCGTCGAGGCGATCGGCACCGAGCAGGTCGTCTGCCTCACCTTCGACGACGGTCCGCACCCGGTGCACACCCCGCGCCTGCTCGACGTGCTCGCCGCCCACGAGGCGCCTGCCGTCTTCTTCCTCCAGGGCGACCAGGCCGGCAGACATCCCGAACTGGTCCGCCGGATCACCGCCGCCGGGCACCTGCTCGGCAACCACGGCATGCACCACGACGACATGAGCGGCTGGGCCGCCAGCCGGATCGCCTCCGACCTGTTGCAGACCACCGCCGTCATCCGCCAGGCCGTGCCGCACGCACAGGTGCCCTGGTTCCGGGCCCCGTACGGTGCCTGGGGACAGAGCCCACCGGTCGCGACCGCGCTGGGGATGCGGCCGATGGGCTGGCGGCTGGCCGTTGGCGACTGGGACCCGCCCGGCACCGGCGAACTGGTCCGACGCCTCACCGAGGGGGTCGTACCCGGCGCGGTGGTGCTGCTGCACGACGGCGGCGGCGACCGCAGCCAGACCGTCGACGCCGTCGACCACGTCATACCCGCCCTGCGCGCGCAGGGCTGGCGGTTCGTCCTGCCCGACCACCCCGCCAACTAGCCGCAAGGGCCCGCACCGCGGCAACGGCCGCTCGACGGTCGCCAGGCAGTGGCGACCGTCGAGCTTTGCCAGACACCTTCAGGCACCGGCTGCCGCCGTCAGCCCTCGATGCCCTCGTGCGGAGGCACCGTCACCGTACGGGCGCCGGGAGTGCCACCCAGGATGATCTTCCGGTACGAGTTGTTGTTGTTCAGGTTGGACTCCTGCAGCCGCTGGTCCGGGTTGGCGGCCACCTCGATGTAGTACGTGCCGTTGGGCAGGTCGGTGATGTCGAACGACTGGCCCGGCAGGTACTGCGCGTACGTGTCACCGCTGCCGATGTCCAGAACCTGCCGGACCGCCACCGACGTCTGCCGGCCACAGGAGGTGCCCAGGTCGGTGTTGGTGGGACGCCACTTGGCGTACGGCAGGGTCAGGTCGACCGCGTCGGTGTTGGCCAGGCAGAACGCCTCCTTGCCACTGCGTACCGCGATGGTCTTGTCCGCGTTCAGCAGGCGGTACTGGGCGAAGTCGGTGAAGTGCCAGTGGTCGTGTCCGGGGCGCGCGTCCCACTCCATCGTGCCGGCCTGCGCGTACCCGACCTGGGTGCCGTTGGCGTCGTAGAAGTACTGGTACGCGTCCATCAGGTCACTGCCGCTGCCGGTACGCCGGAACCCGTCCACCACCAACGGCGACGTCCCGCCGTTCCACACCGTGGCGTTGAAGGTCACCTGGTCGTGGCCGGTCTCCTCGTCCTGCTCGACACCGATCTGCCAGGCCGGCAGGGACCGCAGATCCGGCCGTGGGCCCTGCGGAGCGGCCTTGGCTCGGACAGCGGGGCGGGCACCCGGCTTGAGGCCGGGAGCGCTGTCGCTCACCGCCTCCCCGTGCGCCACATGCTCGTCATCCCCCGGCGCGCCGAGCACCCGCTGCTTCGAATCGGACGGAAGCTGCTCCGCGGCGCGGCGCCCGCCCTCATCGTCGGACTGGACCGTGACCGACAGGGTCAGCGTGGCCGCCGAGTCCGGGATGTTGAGCAGCTTCCGGTACTGCGGATTGATGCTCACCTCGGCCGTGTACGACCCGTCCGCCACGTTCACCGGCCCGGACCACCAGTTGCTGGTCGCGGCGCTCCACCCGGCCTGGATGCCCCAGACACCGCCGAGGACGAACGGGTTCCAGGCGCATTCGGTGGGATACGGCGTCGAGTCCGGCGCGTCCACCCGGGTCCGGGTGGAACCCCAGTCGTTCGGGCAGAAGTTCTCGTCCCGCTCCACCACCGTACGCCCGGCCGAGTCGATCAGCTTGAGATGCGTGAAGTCGGCCAGGCCGGTGAAGTCCTTGACCATGCCGGCCGGCAGCAGCACCGCCCGCTGCTTACCTCCCGCCCCCCGGACCAGCTGAAAGGCGTCGATCGGCTTGCTGTACGCGCTCCGCTTCACCCGGAACTCCAGCGGATCCTTGCCGGCGACCAGGTGCGTGCCCAGGTCGAGATACACCCCCTCCTCGCCGGCCCATCGCTCGGCGGTGACCGAGGTGGTGGCCGCGATGAACTGCGCCTGAGCCTCCGGGGCCGCCACCGGAGCGGCGGTACCGGCCCCGGTGCCGAGCACCAGCGCGCCGACGGTCAGCACCGCGAAGGCGGGCAGCCTGCGGAGCTGTCGGTGTCCTACATCCATGAAGTCTCCTCTGAGGACGTCTGCGAGGCTGAGGGTGCCGGTCCGCCGTATCGCCCTCGGTGCCGCAGGCAACCGGTTACCGTCTTCGCACCGTCTCCTCTGATGGATGGATTCGGATCGGGGGGAATCAATCGTGGGGAACGAATCGACAATGCCGCGCGACGACGATCCGGCGTACGCGCCAAAGTTGTTGCGGCTGTTGCCCGTCTTCTCCTGCACCCACAACGGGGTACGTCGAACGGTCGCGCCGCTGCCCGAACGGGTGCTGTCCTACCTGGCGGTGGCGTACCCCACCTGGGTGTCCCGGGACGCGGTGATCGAGGCGTGTCAGCTCGACGGGACAGGTGATCCGCGGGCCCGGCTGCGGCAGATCTGCTGGCTGCTGCGTTCGCGGCTCGGCTTCGATCCGATCGTCGGCGACCGCCAGCGGATCGGCATCTCGCCCACCTGCCGGGTCGATCATCACGCGGCGCAGCAGTGGTGCCAGTTGCTGCTGGACCAGGGGTACGCCGAGCCAGTCGTGCGAGCGGTGCCGAACTGGTTGGTGCCCGCCCTGAGCCACCCGCTGCTGGTCGACTGGAGCTGGGATGACGCCTGGCTACAGCCGGTGCAGTCACGCTGGGACGTGCTGCGCCGGGAAACCATGGACCGACTCTCCGGCAGCCTGCTCGCCTCCGGCCGGCACCAACAGGCGCTGATCTGCGCGCACGCCCTCATCCAGCAGGATCCGCTGCGGGAAACCGCCTGGGAGGTCCTCATCGAGGCCCTGATCCGCAGCGGCCAACGGGGCGAGGCGCGGGCCCAGTTCGACCGGCTGACCAGCATGCTCAGCGCCGAACTCGGCGTGGACCCGAGCGACAGCGCCCACCGGTTGATCGCCGACCTGTACCGCTGACGAAGGTCGTACGCGACACCTGACCTTGGTGTGGGGTCGGAGGGTGTCGACGTGACTACCATCGGCCGCCATGACAGTGGTACGACGCATGACGGTGTGTGTGCTGATCCTGGCGGCCGGCGGCACAGCGGTGGCGCTGCTGGCCCCGGCCGGGTGGGGTTCACCTGCGGTGATCATGGTGACGGACGGTCACTCCGCCCGGACCTACCAGGAGGTCGTCGCCGCCGTCGCCGACACGCCGGGTTGGCTGAGCGCTCTCGCCGCCCACCTGCCCGCGCTGGGCCTGCTGGTCCTGTTGCTGTTGTTGGCGTGGACGGGCTGGACCGGCTGGCGGCAGCACACCCCGCGCGGGGTCGGTGCGTTGCTCGTCCTGGCCGGCACCGTGCTGGCCTACGGCCTCAGTGAGGCGCTGAAACTCGTCGTCGACCAGGGTCGACCCTGCCGGGCGTTCGGCGAACTCACCATCTGGGAGCACTGCCCGCCGGTCGGAGACTTGTCGTTTCCGAGCAACCATTCGACGGTTGCCGGCGCCCTGGCCACCGGCCTGGTGCTGCTCGCACCGCGACTCGCCCTGGTGGCCGTGCCGACCGCCGTTGTGGTGGCGGCCATGCGGGTCGTCGCCGGCGTGCATTATCCGCATGATGTTCTCGCGGGGCTGCTGCTCGGCGCGACCATCACCGCCGCGCTGCTCGTGGCGCTGGCACCACGAAACCGAACGGATGGTGGGCGATACTGGGTTTGAACCAGTGACCTCTTCCGTGTCAAGGAAGCGCGCTCCCACTGCGCCAATCGCCCGTGGGGACCGCCGGCACCCGAGAGTGCGAGCAAGCCGCGAGCGGACGACGGGATTCGAACCCGCGACCCTCACCTTGGCAAGGTGATGCGCTACCAGCTGCGCTACGTCCGCGTGCCCCCGCGTGCGGCGGGGACGTCGGCAACTCTACCCGATGACAAGATCGGCCGATCCGCCACCCCGCCGACGGACGTGATTGCGCCGGTCACCGCCGGGGTACAGATCCTCCCCGACAGCAGCACCACACCCCTGGAAAAAGGAGGCTGTCGTGGGTATCGGCACCAGTGTTTTCCTGCTCGCGCTCGGGGCGATCCTCGCCTTCGCGGTCAACGCGAGCATCGGTGGCCTCGACCTGGACGTGGTCGGTTGGATTCTGATGGCAGCCGGCCTGCTCGGCCTGATCATGACCACCCTCGTCTGGGGACGCCGCCGCCAGGTGGTCGCCACCACCGAGGAGCCGGTGGAGTACCGCCGGGTCGAGGAGCGGCGGGACGTCGCGCCGCCGCTGTGACGCCGGTGGTCGCCGGCCGCCGGAAAGCCGGAATCAACAGCGTGAGAGCCCGTACCGGATCCGGTACGGGCTCTCACGTCATGATCCAACTGGTGGGCGATACTGGGTTTGAACCAGTGACCTCTTCCGTGTCAAGGAAGCGCGCTCCCACTGCGCCAATCGCCCTTGTTCTCGAACGAGGTGGGGACGGGATTTGAACCCGCGTACACGGCTTTGCAGGCCGTTGCCTCGCCTCTCGGCCACCCCACCGAGGTTGCCCCCGTCACGCGTGGCGGCAGCTCCGAGCGGACGACGGGATTCGAACCCGCGACCCTCACCTTGGCAAGGTGATGCGCTACCAGCTGCGCTACGTCCGCGTGTCTCCGGTTGTTCCCGGTGACGGATGAGAACTCTAGCCGAGCGACGGAGGGTTGCCAAATCGACTTCCGCCCCGGCGCGTCCGAAACCACCCTCCGTAGGGCTTCCTAGGAGACTGGACCACTAGCTTCGGGTCCGCTGCGACCGCAGCCAGCACGCTTCACCCCGAAGCAGAATCGCCAGGTGGGGCAAGTGTCCGGCTTCCGACTCAGCAAGCCGGATCAACGGGGCTTTGGTGACGCGCCGTGTCCGGTTGAATGGGCTACGGTGACGGGCGTGACGAGACGTGCGGCCGAGATCCGCCTGGATGCCCTGCTGCGCACCGCATGTGACGTGATCGTGCAGCGCGGGTTGGCCAACACCCGCACGGCGGACGTGGCACAGGCCGCCGGCGTGAGCCAGGCGCTGGTCTTCTACCACTTCGCCACCAAGGAACGCCTGCTCGCCCAGGCATTCGCGTACGCCGTGGAGCAGGACCTGGCCCGGCTCGACGCGGTAACCCGGTCCAACGCACCGCCGCTGACGAAGTTGCGACGCATGCTGCGGCTCTACACCCCGGCCGGGCGCCCGATGTCCTGGTCCATGTGGATCGACGGATGGGCCGAGTCGCTGCGTACGCCCGATCTGGAGAAGGTCTCCCGCAAGCTGGACCTGCGCTGGCGGCAGGACCTGACCACGGTGATCAGCGACGGGGTCCGCGAGGGTGTCTTCGAGTGCCCGGACCCGGCCGGCGCGGCCTGGCGGATCAACGCCGTGATGGACGGCCTGGCGGTCCAGCTCGCGGTGCACGAGCGGGTCATCTCCCGCCGGCAACTCACCGAGTGGGTCCGCCTGGTGACCGCCCGCGAACTGGCCCTGGACCCCACCCAACTCGACTGACCGCACCCCCACCCCTCCGGCGAAGAGGTAGGGGTGGGGGCGCCACAGGGATGAGGGG
>NZ_POTX01000019.1 GCF_003236305.1 Micromonospora endophytica
TATAAGAGACAGGCCTCGGTGAGGTCGCCGTCGAGGGGGCCCTGGGTGGCCAGCGCGGCGGCGGCGTTGACCAGGACGGCGTCGCGGACCGGGCCGCGTTCCCCGGCGAGCAGGCGACGGGCCACGTCGGCGTTGTACGCGGCGTCGCCGCCGCGCAGGTCGCCGAGGGTGGCCCGGGGCACGCCGAGGTCGGTCGCGTCCACCATCGTCTCCCTCACGGTGCCGTTCGCGGCGATCCAGAACCGGGTCGGCGCGGCGGTGCTGAACTCGTCCAGCCCGTCCTCACCCCGCATCACCAGCACCGAGTCGCCCCGCCCGGCGAAGACGGACGCCATCACCGGGGCCATCGTCGGGTCGAAACAGCCGACCGCGCCGGCCGGCGGCCGGGCCGGGTTGGTCAGCGGACCGAGGAAGTTGAAGGCGGTGGGCACGCCCAGCTCCCGGCGGACCGGGCCGGCGTGCCGCATGCCGGGGTGGAACCGGGCGGCGAAGCAGAAGCCGATGCCGGCCTCGACCACGCAGCGCGCCACCTGCTCCGGTTCGAGATCCAGCGGTACGCCGAGGAACTCCAGCAGGTCGGCGGTGCCGCAGGAGGAGGAGGCGGCCCGGTTGCCGTGCTTGACCACGCGGACCCCGGCCCCGGCGACCACCAGCGCGGTCATCGTGGAGATGTTCACCGTGTGGGCCAGATCGCCGCCGGTGCCGACGACGTCCAGCGCGCTGGCGCGTACCTCCTCGGGGAGCGTGACCGGGACGGCCCGGCCGAGCATCGCCTCGACCAGCCCGGCCAGCTCGGCCGGGGTCTCGCCCTTGGCGCGTAGCGCCGTGGCGAAGGCGGCGATCCGGACCGGCGTCGCAGAGCCGGACATGATCTCGTCCATCGCCCAGGCGGTGTCGGCGGCGGAGAGTTGCTCCCCGCGCAGCAGCGCGGTGAGCAGGTGCGGCCAGGTCCGTTCGCCCATGGTGGGCCTCCCGAGCAGACGAGTACGGGTGGGACGCGGAAGCGGCGCCGGCTCGCCCGGCGCCGTGGCGGTGCCGGAGTCGGTACGTCAGGCGGGTGCGTGCGTCCGCAGCAGCTCGGTCACCGTGGCGGCGGTGGTCACCGGGTCCAACGGGTGCACCAGGGTGGCGTCGACCTCGGCGTAGGCGGCGAGCCATCGGTCGGCGGCGCGGGCGATCACCACGCAGGTCGGCGGGGCCTTGTCGAAGTCGTCCTTGATCTGCCGGGCGATGCCGATGCCGCCGCCGGGGCTGGCCTCACCGTCGAGCAGCATCAGGTCGATCTCGTAGTCGTCGACCAGCCGGACACACTCGGCGTAGGTGGCCGCCTCGACGAACTCCACCCGCAGGTCGGTCGCGGGCCGGGTGCCGACGGCGAGCCGCATCCGGTCCCGCACCTGCGGGTCGTCGCTGTAGAGCAGGACGGTGCACAGACGATCGCTCATGATTAAGAACGGCTCCCACCTCGTAGCTGCGACGCCGATCGTACCGGTCGTTGTGGTCTGCGTGACACGCCGCCCTCGCCGGGTCAGGCGGCGGAGCCGGCGGCGCGCTCGCGGGCCTCCTGGCGATCCAGTTCGCGGTCGACCCGGCGGGCCTCCCGCTCGGCGTGGCGCATCCACTGGACGACGAGCACGGCGAGCATCGTCACACTGACGAACTCGCCGCCGGCCCAGAGGATGCCTCCGGCGAGCACCTGGTCCTCCCAGGGGTCGGCCCAGCTCAGCCCGAGCGAGGGATACCAGTCCCCGCCGAAGAGGGTGCTGCTCTGCATGATGGTGAGCCCGAGCACGGTGTGGAACGGCACCGACAGCAGCATCAGCAGCGCGCGGCCGGGGTAGGGCCAGCGGCCGGGCAGCGGATCGAGGCCGAGCAGCGGCCAGAAGAACACGCAGCCGGTCATGATGAAGTGGGCGTGCACCAGCTCGTGCGCCCAGGCGTGTTCCAGGGTGTAGCGGTACAGGTCGGTGAAGTAGAGCGCGAACGGGTTGACCACGAATATGGCGAACGCCACGAGGGGGAAGCTGTAGACCCGCGCGATCCGGCTGTGCACCACCGCGAGCAGCCGCTTGCGCGGGCCGGTCGGCAGCGTACGCAGGGCCAGCGTCATCGGCGCGCCGAGCGCCAGGAAGATCGGCGACACCATGGAGAGCACCATGTGCTGCACCATGTGCACCGACAGCAGGCTGGTGTCGTACGCGTGCAGCCCGCTCACCGTGACCGAGGCGATGCCGCCGAGGCCGGGACCGAGGAAGAAGACCGTCCGGGCCACCGGCCAGCGGTCGCCCCGGATCCGCAGCCGGTGCACGCCGTAGAGGTAGAGGCCGGCGGCGAGCACCAGGCCGACGGCGAGCCAGCTGTCCAACCTGGCCTCGGTGACCACGGCGGTGATCGAGAACGGCGGCGGCGCGGCCTCGGCCGCGAGCGGCAGCACGGCGGTGGCCGGGGCGCTTGTCCCGCCGGTGCTGGGTACGCCCGCCGCGATCTGCGGCGCGGCCGTACCGGCCAGGGAGAGCTGATCGACGTGCAGCACGCCAATCAGCCTAGGTCAGGCGAACCGGACGGTACCGATCGGGCCATCTGCACCCGGGTTTGGCCCCCCGCTGATCGCCGGCCGTGGTCAAGGGCAATAATGACCGCGTGACTGCGGCCCCAGCCATTGACAAGAGCCGGATCCACTCCCTGACGCGTCCCAACATGGTCAGCGTCGGGACGATCGTCTGGCTCTCCAGCGAGCTCATGTTCTTTGCGGCGCTGTTCGCCATGTACTTCTCCATCCGCGCGGCGGCGCCGGAGCAGTGGGCGGAGCACACCGAGGTCCTCAACATCCCGTACGCGACCACGTTCACGACGATCCTGGTGCTGTCCTCGGTGACCTGCCAGATCGGCGTGTTCGCCGCGGAGCGGGGTGACGTGCACGCGCTGCGGCGCTGGTTCATGATCACCTTCGTGATGGGTCTGATCTTCGTGCTCGGTCAGGCCAACGAGTACCGCGAGCTGGTGCACGAGGGCATCAAGATCAACGCAGACGGCTACGGCTCGATGTTCTACCTGACCACGGGCTTTCACGGGCTGCACGTGATCGGTGGTCTGATCGCCTTCGTGATCTTCATGATCCGCACCACCATGGGCCGGTTCACGCCGGCACAGGCCACGTCGGCGATCGTCGTGTCGTACTACTGGCACTTCGTGGACGTCGTCTGGATCGCGCTCTACGCCATGATCTACTGGCTTCAGTGATCTTGGCGCGTCTCGTGCCGCTCCGTCGCACCACCCCCTGAGACAAGGTCCAACCGGTTAAGGACACAGGTCATGACTTCTGACAACGACCGCCGACGCGGTCTGCTCGCGCGGCTGCGCGGGCGGCCCGTGGCGCGCAGCAGGGGCCGCCGCCGGCTGGGTGCCGCGGTCCGGCTGGTCGCCGCGCTGATGCTGGCCGGCGGTGCCTACACCGTCCTCGCCCCCGGCGCGTCGGCGCAGGAAAACCCGCCGTTGAGCGGGGCCGCCGCCGACGGCAAGGCGCTGTTCGACGTGAGCTGTGTGACCTGCCACGGCCGCAACGCGCAGGGGGTCGAGGGGCGCGGGCCGAGCCTCATCGGCGTCGGCGCGGCCTCGGTCGAGTTCCAGGTCAGCACGGGTCGGATGCCGATGGCCCGGCAGGAGGCCCAGGCGCAGCGCAAGCCCGAGGTCTTCAGCCCCGACGAGGTCGACCAGCTGGCCGCGTACATCCAGGAGCTGGGTGGCGGTCCGGTGGTGCCGGCGGGCGACAACCTGCACGCCGACGGCAACGTCGCGATCGGCGGCGAGCTGTACCGGATCAACTGCTCGCAGTGCCACGCCTTCAGCGGCGGCGGCGGTGCCCTCTCCTCCGGCAAGTACGCGCCGAGCCTCAAGCCGGCCACCGATCGCCAGATCTACGCGGCGATGCTCAGTGGCCCGCAGAACATGCCGGTCTTCGGTGACAACCAGATCACGCCGGAGCAGAAGGCGGACATCATCGCCTACATCCAGACCCTGAACACCGACGGCGACCCGGGCGGGTTCAACCTGGGCCGGTACGGACCCTCCACCGAGGGTGTGGCGATCTTCCTGGTCGGCATCGTCGCGTTGGTCTTCGCCAGCCTGTGGATTGCGGGCAAGTCGTGACCGGGGGGAGCATGAGCACGCAGACCGGGCAGTCCACCCGCCCGGGCCAGGAACCGATCGACGTGAACGACCCGCAGGTGAGCCGGTTCGACATCGTCCGCGAGGGCGCTCGCCGGGACGACATCGAGATCGTCCACTACGAGCACCAGGTCGCGCCGGGCAGCAAGGCCGAGCGCCGGCTGGTCCGTACGGTGGCGGGGTTCTTCCTGCTCACCGGCCTGGCGGCGACCGCCTTCCTGGTGATCTACATCTGGTGGCCCTGGGAGTACCAGCCGGGCCGTGGCGGCGACAAGCTGTTCACCCCGCTGCTGGGCGTGACTCTCGGCGTGGCCCTGCTGGGCATCGGATTCGGCATCCTGACCTGGGGCAAGAAGCTGCTGCCCAAGGAGGTGTCGATCCAGGACCGGCACGAGGGCGCGGTGTCCACCGAGGACCGCACCATCACCGGCCAGACCATGCTCTACATGGCCGACGAGCTGGGCGTACGCCGCCGGCCGCTGCTCGGCATGTCGCTGCTGGCCGGCCTGGTGCCGGTCGGCGCGGTGGCCGCGGCGCCGCTGGTGGGTGGACTCATCTCCGACCCGCACAAGAACAACCAGATGATGACCACCGGATTCTCCCCGCAGGAGGGGCAGAAGATCCGGCTGGTCCGCGAGGACGGGCGGCCGATCCGCCCGGCGGACATCAGCGCGGGCGGGCAGATCACCGTCTTCCCCGGCGTGGAGCACGGGGTGAGCAACAGGTACGCCGACTCGCCCACCCTGCTGATCCACCTTCGGGACGCCGACGCCGAGGACTCGCGCCGCAACAACGAGCGCGAGGGCCACGGCGGCTACATGTGGGGCAACTACGCCGCCTTCTCGAAGATCTGCACGCACGCCGGCTGCCCGGCGAGCCTCTACGAGCAGCAGACCAACCGGCTGCTCTGCCCGTGCCACCAGTCGCAGTTCCTGATCACCGACAACGCCAAGCCCATCTTCGGTCCGGCCAGCCGGCGGCTGCCGCAGCTGCCGATCGAGGTCGACGCCGAGGGCTACTTCGTGGCGAAGTCCGACTACACTGAACCCGTCGGGCCCGACTTCTGGGAGCGGCCGTGAAACGGCGAAAGTTTGACATGGCAGCGGCGCCGGGCAACAGCGCCCGGGCGATCGACGACCGTTTCCAGGTGGCCACCCCGCTGCGTCGGCTGCTGAACAAGGTCTTCCCCGACCACTGGTCGTTCCTGCTCGGCGAGATCGCGCTCTTCTCGTTCGTCGTCCTGCTGCTGACCGGTGTCTTCCTGACGTTCTTCTTCGAGCCGACGATGACCGAGGTCATCTACAACGGCAGCTACGCCCCGCTGCGGGGCACGCCGATGTCGGCCGCGTACGCCTCCAGCCTGGACATCTCGTTCGATGTCCGGGGCGGCCTGATCATGCGGCAGATGCACCACTGGTCCGCGCTGCTCTTCATGGCCGCGATCGTGGTGCACATGCTGCGAATCTTCTTCACCGGCGCGTTCCGCAAGCCGCGTGAGACCAACTGGATCATCGGTTCGCTGCTGTTCTGGGTCGGCTTCCTCGCCGGCTTCACCGGCTACTCGCTGCCGGACGACGGGCTCTCCGGCACCGGTCTGCGGATCGCCTCGGCGATCATGCTCTCCATTCCGGTGATCGGTTCCTGGCTGACCTCCTCGATCTTCGACGGTGAGTTCCCCGGCACGATCATCATCAGCCGGTTCTTCATCGCCCACGTGTTGCTCATCCCGGCGCTGCTGGTCGCGCTGATCAGCGTTCACCTGGGGCTGGTCTTCAAGCAGAAGCACACCCAGTGGCCGGGGCCGGGGCGGACCAACGGCAACGTGGTCGGCGAGCGGATGTTCCCGCGGTACGCGATCAAGCAGGGCGGCTTCTTCATGGTCGTCTTCGGCGTGATCGCGCTGATGGGCGGTCTGTTCCAGATCAACCCGATCTGGCTCTTCGGCCCGTACGAGGCGTGGGTGGTCTCGGCCGCCAGCCAGCCCGACTGGTACGTCATGTTCCTGGACGGCTCGACCCGGTTGATGCCGGACTGGCAGATCGACATACCGATCGGCGACGGATACGTCATCCCGCCGCTGTTCTGGCCGACTGTGGTGCTACCCGGCATCCTGGTGATGCTCTCCCTGTTCTATCCGTTCATGGAGGCGCGTTACCTGAAGGACTACCGGAGCCACAACCTGCTCCAGCGTCCCCGCGACGTGCCGTTCCGCACCGCCCTGGGCGCCATGGCCGTCACGTTCTACCTGATCCTGACGCTGACCGGCGCCAACGACGTCATCGCCGACAAGTTCCACATCAGCCTCAACGCGATGACCTGGGCCGGCCGGATCGGTCTGCTGATCCTGCCGCCGCTGGCGTACTACGTCACCTACCGGATCTGCCTCGGTCTCCAGCAGCACGACCGGGAGGTGCTCGCCCACGGCGTGGAGACCGGCATCATCAAGCGACTGCCGGACGGCCGGTTCGTCGAGGTGCATCAGCCGCTCAGCGCGCCGGACGAGCACGGACACACCGAGCTGGAGTACGCCGGTTGGGTGGTGCCGAAGAAGATGAACCGGCTCGGGGCACTCGGCCCGGCCATCCGGGGCTTCTTCTACCCGATCGAGAAGCCGGCCGAGGCGCCGGTCTCGCCGGGACATCCGCCGGTCGAGCCGCGACCGGAGCGGGAGGAAATCGGCAGCGGGGAGACCCGCCGCTGAGGGACCGCACAGCGTGACGTGGCGCCCGCCGGAGTCTTCCGGCGGGCGCCACGCCCTTTTCCGCCCTCCGGAGGATCGCCGGAGCTTCCCGCCCGTCTTTCGGATCGCAGGAATAACCCCGGCCAGCCGGGTATCCGTGCGGTCCAACGTCTCAACGGGGAGGAAGCATGTTGGGTATCAAACGCCTCGGCCTGCTGGCCGCGCTGGTGCTGGTGGGAATCGCACCCGCCGGCGCGGCCCAGGCGGCGGCGCAGCCGTCGGAGCAGGACACGCAGTACCTCCAGGCGATCCACCAGGTCAACCTGTACGAGGTCCAGGCTGGCGAATTGGCCCAGAAGAAGGCCCAGAACCAGCAGGTCAAGGATCTGGCGCAGATGATCGTCACTGATCATCAGGAGCTGGACAAGTCAGTGAAGGACCTGGCCGGGCAGCTCAACGTCCAGCTGCCGAAGGAGCCCACCCCGGATCAGCGGACGGCTCTCGACCAGCTGAAGAACGCCAACGGTGAGGAGTTCGACCGGCTCTGGGTGATCCAGGGTCTGGCCGGCCATCTCCAGGCCATCCAGGCCACCCAGACGGAGATCTCGCAGGGCACCGAGACCCAGGTGGTCCAGCTGGCGCAGACCGCGCTGCCGGTCCTCCAGGCGCACTATGACGCCCTGGTGCAGCTGGCCGAGCAGCTCGGCATCCCGGTCCCGGAGGCCAGCGCGTCCGGTACGCCCAGCCCGGGTGGCACCGCACCGGGCACCGGGCAGCCGACCCCGGGTGGCACCGCCACCGAGGAGGCTCCGGCTCCGAGCGGCAGCGTCTCCGAGACCCCGGTTCCGCAGCAGAGCTGACCCGGCGGTACGCGGAAATCCGGCCCACCCCTGCCCGGGGTGGGCCGGCTCCTGCGTCAAGGCGATGGAGCCGATCCTGGTTCGAGCTGGCCTCTCGGGGGACTTTCGCAGTGTCAGGGGGTGAGGCCGATGGCGAAGGCCTGGTCGAGGTCGTGGCGGGAGTAGGCGCGGAAGGCGATGTGCGACTCGGTGTTGAGCACGCCAGGGACCTTGGAGATGCTGCCGGCGATGATCTGGGCGATCTCGTCGAACTCGCGGACCCGGACCATGGCGATCAGGTCCACGTGCCCCGCCACCGAGTAGACCTCGCTGACGCCGGGCAGGTCGGCGAGGGCCGTCGCCACCTCAGGAATCGAGTCGGTGGCGCAGTCGATAAGCACGATCGCGGTGATCACGGGCGGTTTCTCCGTTCGTCGGCGTCGCCGCCCATGCTAGGCGAGTGGGCTCAACAGGCGCGGACGGTGCGGCCATCGTCGGCGCGGATCACGTCGTGCAGGTGCTCCTCGCTGCCGACGGTGGCACCCGGCCAGACCACGCATCGGGTCACCGTGCCGCGTACCGTGGCGCCGGCGCCGACCACCGACCGGTGGCAGCTACCGGTGACCGTGGCGTCCGCGGCGACCAGGGAGCCCTCGCCGGCCGCGTGCAGGTTCGCGGCAAGATAGTCGGCGGGGGTTCCGGTGTCGTAGAAGGTCCCCGGAAAGCCGACCACCGTCAACCGGCCGGTGGCCTCGGCCGGTCGCCAGACCGTGCGGACCAGGTCACCGAAGGTCGCGGGCAGGTCCCGGACCATCCGCCAGGGCAGCAGCGAGAATCCGGTGAACAGGTGCCCGTCGAAGGTGCCGGGTGCGCGCGGGTCGGGCGAGGGCTGACCGAGCAGGCGTACGGAGTCCCCGTCCCAGCCGGCCAGCAGGGCGGCGATGTCGGGTCCCGGTGGGGCCGCCGGATCGGCGAGGTACGCGTCGGCGTTGCCCACCAGCACTCCCCGGCCGGCGATCCAGTCCCGCAGTCTGCCCACCCCGCCGGCGGTGCCGAGCGGGCCGCCCGGCTCCACCGAGAGGTGGGCGCGGCTGCCGACCCGTTCGACGATCTGGTCGCCGAGATAGCTGGCGTTGACCGCGACCGCCGCCGGACCGCGTAACCCGAGACCGGCGAGCCGGGCCAACGCCCGGTCCAGCAACGGCACGTTGCCCACCGGGCAGAGCGCCTTGGGTAGCCGTTCGGTGAGCGGGCGCAGCCGGGTGCCCTCCCCGGCGGCGAGCACCACCGCGCAGATCTCGTCGGCGGGGAAGAGGCTGGTGGGGCCGGTCATGGCAGGCTGTCCGGCAGCGGAGGCGGGAACTGCCCGGCCAACGGGCCGATGTCGTAGTAGGCGAGCAGGCGCGCGGTGGGCCAGGTCAGCTTCGGCAGGTCGTCCAGTGGGTGCCAGGCCGCCTCGAAGACCTCCGCCCCGTCGACGACGAGTTCGGTGCGCGAGGCCGGCACCTCGGCGGTGAAGACCATGTCCACCCACCCCTTGGCGTGCACTATCGCGTTGGGCATCGCCGGGCTGAGCTGGGTCGGGGCCAGCCGTACGCCGCTCTCCTCGTGCAACTCGCGGGCCGCACCCACCGCCGGGTTCTCGCCGCGTTGCAGCAGCCCGGCGGGGAGCGTCCAGCCCCGGCCGGGCGGTTGCCGCAGCAACAGGAGTCGCCCCGCCCCGTCGGCTTCGCTGTCACGGAGCAGAGTGACGGCGCCGACGATGTATTTCGGCACGGCCAGTCGCACCAGCCGGCGCCGCACCGGCAGCGGCAGCCGGTAGAAAACCTGGTAGGCGACGGCGCGACCGGTGCGGCGCGAGCGGAGGATCATGACTCAAGGCTAGTGGTCCGGGGTGCCGCCCGCGCCCGGGGACCACAGTGGGTCACTGTCGATGGTCGACCAGGTCGATGAGTTGGCGTACCACGGCGTCCGGTTCGATCACCCGGTCGAAGACCGCGACCAGGAGAGTCTCCAGGTCGGGGTAGCCGAGTTCCTCGGAGAGCCGCAGCAACGGCAGGTCGCTGGCCAGCCCACGGTTGTGCTGGCGCAGCGCCAGGCCGATGGTGGCCCGGCCGAGTCGGACCTTGTCGCTGATCGAGATGCCCGGCTCGCTGTGGTCGGCGAACCACCTGTTGATCTGCATCTGGGCGTGCGGCGACTTGACGAAACCGAGCCACTCCCGGCGCGGGCCGCGCGGGGCGACCTCGGCGTCGAGGCTGCTCTCCTCGTCGGTCTCGGTGAAGATCTCCACCACGTCGCCCTCGTCCAACTCGGAGGAGAGCGGCACCAGTCGACCGTTGATCCGGGCGGCCAGACATCGGTCGCCCCGGTCGGCGCCCAGCTCGTACGCCAGGTCGACGGGGGTGGCCCCGGCCGGCAGGACGACCTGCCGCCCCTCGGCGACCACCTGGATCTGCGCCTCGGCCAGGTCGCAGCGCAGGGACTGGAGGAACTGCGCCGGGTCGGCGGCGTCCTGCTCCCAGTCCAGCACCCGGCGCAGCCAGTCGAGCTGGCCGGCGCGGAGGGCGGCGGCGCCACCGGTCCGCGGGAACCGGAAGTCGGCGGCCACACCGTACTCGGCCGAGCGGTGCATCTCGACGGTGCGGATCAGCACCTCCACAGTGCGGTTCTTCGGCCCGCAGACGGTGGTGTGCAGGGAACGGTAGAGGTTGTTCTTCGGCGAGGCGATGAAGTCCTTGAACCGGCCGGGCACCGGCCGCCAGAGGCCGTGCACCGCGCCCAGCGCCGCGTAACAGTCGGTGGCCGGGCCGTCCACCACCACCGTGATGCGAGGCAGGTCGTACGGGACGGTGTGGCCGCCGGCCACGGTGTCCTTCCAGATCGAGTAGAGGTGCCGGGGTCGGGGTGCCACCTCGGCGTCGACCCGGCTGCGGCGCATCGCCACCTTGGTCTGGGCCACCACATCGGCGAGGTAGGCGTCCCAACCCGGGCGGTCGTGCACGTGCCGGGCGATGCGGGCGTGCTCGTCCGGCTCCAGGTGCAGCAGCACCACGTCGTCGAGTTCCCGTTTGAGGGTCTGGATGCCCAGCCGGTCGCAGAGGGGTACCAGCACCTCCTGGGTCTTGCGGGCGATCCGTTCCCGGGAGGCCGCCGAACGCACGCCGAGGGTGCGCATGTTGTGTAGCCGGTCGCAGAGCTTGATGATCAGAACCCGGACGTCCTTGCCGGCCGCGATGATCATCTTGCGGATGGTCTCCGCCTCGGCGGCCTTGCCGTAGAACGCCTTGTCGAACTTGGTCACCCCGTCGACCAGGTGGGCCACCTCGTGACCAAAGTCCTCGGCCAACGCCTGCAGGGTGTAACGGGTGTCCTCCACCGTGTCATGCAGCAGCGCCGCGACCAGCGTGGTGGTGTCCATGCCCAGGTCGGCGCAGATCTGCGCGACCGCGAGCGGATGGGTGATGAACGGCTCCCCGCTCTTGCGGAACTGGCCCCGGTGCATGTTCTCCGCGATGGTGTATGCCCGGCGCAGCACCGCCGGATCGGCACCGGCGTGGATGTTCCGGTGCGCGCGGACCACCTGACCAACCGGCTCGTTGTCGGCGGCGGGCCAGGTCAGCAGCGATCGGAGCCGGCGGGTCAGCGGCAGCTCGCCCGGCTGTGTCGGGAGGGCGCCCCCCAGGGCGCCGCCGTTTCCGGCGTTGACGTCCACCTGGGACACCCCCTCACCCCGCACCACGACCGCCGGATTCCGGCAACCGGGAACAGACCCTCGAAACGGGCAGGACTGTACTTCCTTAACAGACTAAGTGAGCGGAGGTCGTCCGATCGGACACTTGCTCATAGGCGTTCGGACCAGAGTTTGTGGGATCCGGCGTTCTCGGCCTTGGCCAGCAGGTCACGGAAGCGGGCTGCACCGGCCACCGGGGACGCCCAGGCGTCGGACATCTCGACAAGTCTGGTCTCCGGTCGTTCCAACCAGGACAGGATGCGTTCGGACTCCTCGGGGCTGGCCGCCGGGACCGGGCCGTGGCCGGGTGAGACCGTCTCCGCGGTGGCCCGGATGACGGCGAGTGTCGGTCGCGGGTGGACCCCGGGCGGCGAGACACCGGCCCCGGCCAGTCGGCCGTGCCGCACCAGCGCCAGCTCCCAGCCGCCGCCGGCGGCGGGCCGGGCGGCGGCCAGCTCGGCGATCCCGGTCAGTGCGGCCAGCCGCTGCATGCGTACGGCGGCCCGCAACACCGCGACCAACCGGGACCGGAGCACCGCCGCCTCCTCGTACCGCTTGTCGGCCGCCAGCCCCTCGATCCGGGCGAGCAGGACGTCCACCACCGGCTGGGGGTCGCCGGTGGTGGACGTGGCGAACGGGGTGACCGCGCGTTCGGCGTACTCCTCGGGGGTGATCCGGTGCTCGCACGGTGCCGGGCAGCGACCCAGCTCGGCCAGCGCGCAGGCGGGCGTTACGGTGCGTAACGACAGTCGGTGAGTGCACTGACGCAGCGGCACCGCGTCGTGGAACCCGGCGGCGGCCAGCTCCGCGGCCCGCCGGGAGGAGAAGGGCCCGAGGTAGGCGCGGTCGTCGGGGGAGAGCTGCCGGACCACCGACAACCGGGGGTACGGCCCGTCGGTCAGCTTCAGCCAGACCACCCGCTCGGGGAACTTCGAACGGCGATTGTACGGCGGCGCGTGCGCCCCGATCAGCCGCAGCTCACGCACCTCCGCCTCCAGCGAGTGCGCGCACTCGACCGCCTCGACCCGCTCGGCGGCGGCAAGCATCTCCGAGATTCGGGCACGCTTCTCGGAGGCGGTGAAGTAGCTGCGCACCCGGGTGGCGATGTCGCGGGAGGTGCCGACGTACAACGGTCGGTCGTCGGCGGCCCGGAAGATGTAGACCCCGGGCGAACGCGGCAGGCCGTCGGCCAGGTGGCGCTTGCGGCGCTGGGTGGGGGTGACCGCGCGGGAGAACTCGATGGCGTCACCGACGGTGTCCACCCGGTGCCCGCCGAGCCGCCCGATCAGCCCGTGCAGCACGTCGACGGTGGCCCGGGCGTCGTCCAGCGCCCGGTGCGTCGGTGTGGTGCTGGCCCGGAAGTACGCGGCGAGCGTGGCCAACTTGCGGTTGGGCACCTCGTCGCGCAGCAGCACCCGCCGGGCCAGCGCCGCGGTGTCCAGCACCTTCGGGTTCGGCCAGCGATAGCTGTGCCGGGCGCAGGCCGCCTTGAGGAAACCGACATCGTACGGCGCGTTGTGCGCCACCAGCACGGCGTCGGTGACGAACTCCAGGAAACTCGGCAGCACCTGCTCGATCGGCGGTGCCGGCAGCAGCATCGCCTGGGTGATGCCGGTCAGCACGGTGATGAACGGCGGAATCGGCACACCCGGGTTGACCAGGGTCGCCAACACCCCCAACTCCTCGCCGCCGCGCACCTTGACCGCGCCGATCTCGGTGATGCCGCCGCCGTCCGGCGCGCCGCCGGTGGTCTCCAGGTCGACCACGACGAAGGTCGTCGCGTGCAGCGGCAACGCGGGGTCGACCCCGTCGACTGTCGGGTCGAGCCCGGCCAGTGCGGGTTGGAGGTATTCCTGTCCTGCCATCGGCGGCACGGTAACCGTCCGGTGCGACACTCCCGTCCCACCGGCCTCGTCCGTCACCACCGGTCTAGGATGAGAGATCGGCTCACTCATCAGGCGGTGGGCCCGGTCGCGGTGGGAGACTTGCCACATGCCCCTCACCGAGCCGCACGACGACAACCTCCCCGAGGAGGAGCAGGTCGTCACGGTGCCGGCTGCCGGTGACCGCCCTGATCCCACCGACGCTGTCGACGCCCCGACGTCCCTCGCGCCGCCCGCTCCGCACCCGGCCGACCCCGACCCCGATCCGGGCCTTGCTGGGGCCGGTCCCGGCCTTGCTGGGGCCGACCCGAGCGCCGCTGGGGCCGGTCCGGGCCTTGCTGGGGCCGACCCGAGCGCCGCTGGGGCCGGTCCCGGCCTTGCTGGGGCCGACCCGAGCGCCGCCGAGGCCGACCTCGACGTTGCCGAGGAGGAGCCGAGCCCGGCTGAGGGAGAGCCCGAGGCGGAGCCGACCCTGCCCGAGCCGGTACGGCAGCGGATCGTGTCCCTCACCGCCGCCGTCCTGCCCGGCCTGCCCGCCGACGAGGTGCCCGTGCCGCTGCGGCGGGTCGCCAAATTCGCCCCCAACCGCCGGGCCCGCCTCGGCGCGCCGGCGATCGCGGCTCAGCTCGTCGGTGATCCGCTGTTCCGGCAGCGGGTCACCGCCCGGGTGCTGGCCGACGCCGGTGACCTGGGTGCGGCAGTGGTCGAGGGCACCGCCCCGGCCGCCGCCGACCCGGTCGAGGTGGCGGCTCTGGCGTACCTTGTCCGGCCGCGCGGGTGGCGGAAGCTGATCGAGGCCAGCGGCGCGGCCGTGCGGGCCGAGGCGGACAGCGCGCTGGTCGCCGAGCTGGTCCGCCAGGCCGAGCAGCGGGCCACCCGGGCCGAACACGACCGGGCGGTGGCCCGGGTGGAGGCCGACAAGCTACGCGACGAACTCGCCCGGGTCCGCGAGGAGATGGGCCAGTTCCGGGAGGAGAACCGGCAGCTCAGCCGCGCCCTGCGGGAGGCACAGACCCGCGAGCGACGCACCAGCGAGCTGCTGGCCACCGAGCGGGGACGGGCGACCCGGGCCGCAGCGGACGCGGACGCCGAGTTGCGGCGGGTCCGGGCCCGGCTGGCCGAGGCGGAAGCGGCGGCGGGCGTCGCCCGGGCCAGCGCCAAGGAGGCCCGCTCGGTCGACGACGCGCGGCTCTGGCTGCTCCTGGAGACCATCGGCCAGGCGGCCGTCGGGCTCCGCCGCGAACTGGCGTTGGATCCGGTGGACCTGCTGCCCGCCGATGTCGTCGCGGAGTCCTCCGCCGAGTCCGCGACCGGCGCCGCGGCCGGCGCCGCGACCCGGGCCCGGGACACCGACGACCCGGCCCGGCTCGACCAGTTGCTCGCGCTGCCCCGGGCCCACCTCGTGGTCGACGGCTACAACGTGACCAAGCGCGGCTTCGGTGAGATGTCGCTGGAACAGCAGCGCAAGCGGTTGATCAGCGGACTGGGCGGCATCGCGGCACAGACCGGTGACGAGGTCACAGTGGTCTTCGACGGCGCCGAGCGCATCCACGGGCTGCCGCCGGCCCCGCGCGGGGTCCGGGTCCTCTTCTCCCGCAAGGGGATGACCGCCGACGAGCTGATCCGCCGGCTGGTACGCGCCGAACCGCCGGGCCGCCCGGTGGTGGTGGTCTCCTCCGACCGTGAGGTCGCCGACGGGGTACGCCGGCACGGCGCGTACCCGTTGGGCGCCGACTCGCTGCTGCGCCGGCTGTCCCGTTCCTGATCACGTCGAAGGCGAACCCGGATGCCCGCCGGGGCGGCGGGGCGAGCCGGCCGGGACAACTAGGATGGGCGCGCACCAGCGGGAGGAGTGACGGCGTGGCGGGTAGGCAGCGGGGGTACGGCCGTGTCGGCGCGCCGATCCGCCGGGAAGACGGTCCGGTGGCGCGATGAGTCCGCGCGGTTGGGCGATGCTCACCCTGGCCGGGCTCGGGATCGCCGTGGTGGTGGCGGCGCTGGTGCTGATCCCGTGGCAGCGCCCACCCGCGCCCCGGGCCGACCAACTCGCCGCGCTGCGGGAGCTGCCTGCCGACCAGGTGGAGCGGGCCCGGCAGTTCCGTGCCGCGCTGCGCCCCGGCGGCTGGACGGCGCTCGGCGTGGGGTTGCTGGTGGCGCTGGCACTGGGGTTGACCCCGCTGGGCAGCCGCCTGATCGAGCTGGTCGGGCGCCCCTTCGGCGACCACTGGATCGCGCAGGCGATCGGCGGTGGACTGGCTGTGGTGCTCGTCGCCGACCTGGTGACGTTGCCGTTCGCCGCCTGGCGGCACGCCGTGCTCACCCGCTACGGACTGGCCACCAACGGGTGGAGCGGCTGGGCGGTGGACCTGCTCAAGTCGTACGCGGTGAGCGCCGTCATCGGTGCGGTGGCGCTGCTCGGCTTCTACACCGTGGTCCGGCTGGCACCACGCTGGTGGTGGGCGTTCGGCGCGGCCGGCGCGGCGACCCTGGTGGCGTTGCTGTCGTTCGTGCTGCCGGTGCTTGTCGAGCCGGTGTTCAACAGGTTCAGCCCGATGCCGCCCGGCCCGCTGCGTACCGAACTGATGGAGTTGGCCGCGCGGGACAGCGTGCCCGTGCGTGACGTGCTGGTCGCTGACGCGTCCCGGCGTACCCGGGCGGTCAACGCGTACGTCTCCGGACTCGGCCCGACCCGCCGCATCGTGGTGTACGACAACCTGCTGCGCGAGGCGACACCGGCCGAGGTGACCGCGGTCGTGGCACACGAACTCGGCCATGCCCGGGATCGGGACGTACCCGTCGGCACGCTCACCGGCGCGCTCGGTGCCGCCGCCGCGGTGGTCGCGCTCTACCTGATCGGGTCCTGGCCGCCGCTGCTGCGCCTGGCCGGCGTCGACTCGGTGGCCCAACCGCGGGCGTTCGGACTGCTGTTGGCCCTGGTCACGGTGGCCGGGCTGATCTTCACGCCGGTGCAGGCGCTGATGTCGCGGCGGATCGAGGCGCGCGCCGACGCGCACGCGTTGGCGCTGACCCGCGACCCGGAAGCCTTCGAGTCGATGCAGCGGCGGCTCGCCGGGATCAACCTCGCCGACCCGGACCCGCCGCGCTGGGAATACCTCTACTCCGCCTCGCACCCGTCCACCGTCGAGCGGATCGCCGCCGCCCGCGCGTACGCCAGAAAGGCGCCGGCATGAGCCGCACGCTGCTGATCACCAACGACTTTCCGCCCCGGCCGGGCGGTATCCAGTCGTTCGTGCACAACCTCGCCGTACGTCAACCGGCCGGCTCGGTGGTGGTCTACGCGTCGAGTTGGCGTGATGCCGAGAAGTTCGATGCCGACCAGCCCTTCGAGGTGATCCGCGAACGCACCCGGGTGCTGCTGCCCACCCCGCTGGTGGCCCGCCGCGCCGCCCGGCTGGCTCGCGCGTACGACTGCGACACGGTCTGGTTCGGCGCGGCGGCCCCGCTCGGCCTGCTCGCCCCCGGCCTGCGTCGGCGGGCCGGCGTACGCCGGGTGATCGCGCTCACCCACGGCCACGAGGTCGGGTGGGCGGCGTTGCCGGTGGCCCGTGGTGCGTTGCGGCGCATCGGTCGCGGCACCGATGTGATCACCTACCTGGGGGAGTACACCCGCACCCGGTTGGCCCGGGCGTTGGACGGGCTGACCGAGCTGCGCCGGCTCGCCCCCGGCGTGGACACCGACCTGTACCACCCGGATGTCGACGGGAGCGCGGTGCGGCACCGGCTGGGGCTGGCCGACCGCCCGGTGGTGGTCTGCGTGTCCCGCCTGGTGCCGCGCAAGGGACAGGACATGCTGATCCGGGCGATGCCACTGATCCGCCGCCGGGTGCCGGAGGCGGCGCTGCTGGTGGTGGGCGGTGGTCCGTACCGGGCCACCCTGGCCCGGCTGGCCCGGCAGTCAGGTGTGGAACGGGACGTGGTCTTCACCGGCTCGGTGCCCTCCGTCGAGTTGCCCGCCCACTACGCGGCCGGCGACGTGTACGCCATGCCGTGCCGGACCCGCAACCGGGGGCTGGACGTCGAAGGGCTCGGCATCGTCTACCTGGAGGCGTCGGCGACCGGCCTGCCGGTGGTGGCCGGCGACTCGGGCGGTGCCCCCGACGCGGTGCGGGAGGGGGAGACGGGCTACGTGGTGGACGGTCGGGATCTGGCCGCGCTCGCCGACCGGGTGGCCACCCTGCTGGCCGACCGGGACCTGGCCCGACAGTTCGGTGCCGCCGGCCGGGCCTGGGTGGAGCGGGAGTGGCGCTGGGAGACCCAGGCGCAGCGCCTGGCCGCACTCCTCGCCGCCTGACCCCGCACCGCCGCGCCACCGCGCGCCATCCCGCGCCACCGCGCGCCATCCCGCGCTGCTCGCCGCCGCGCTGCCCTGCGCTGGGGTGCTGGTGTTAAAAGGGGGCCCCTCCTATACACCAGGCGTTAGCAGGGGGCCCCTCCTTTCACCCGGGCGAGGATGTTGACGGCGGGGGCGGGGCGGCCGAAGTGCCAGCCCTGAGCGGCGTCGCAGCCGATCGCGCGCAGCCGCTCGGCCTGGCCACCGGTCTCCACCCCCTCGGCGGTCACGGTCAGGTTCAGGGCGTGGGCCAGGGAGACCAGGGAGGCGAGGATCCGTTCGTCGGCGGCTTCCGGGGCGCGCAGGCCGCGGACGAACTCGCCGGCCACCTTCAGCTCGGTCACCGGCAGGTCCCGCAGGTACGCCAGGTTGCTGTAGCCGGTGCCGAAGTCGTCGATGGCGATGCGTACGCCCAGATCGGCCAGGGCACGCAGGGTACGGATCGGTTCTTCGGCACCACTCATCATGGTGCTCTCGGTGATCTCCAGTTGGAGCCGGTCGGGCGGCAGGCCGGTGCGGCGCAGCAGTGCGCGTACCTCCTGCACCAGGTCGGGCCGGCGGACCTGGCGTACCGCCAGGTTGACGCTGACGTACGGCGGCTGCGCGGTGGCAGCGCTCCAGCCGACCGCCTCGCGACACGCCTCGGCGAGCACCCAGCCACCCAACGGCACGATCAGCCCGGTCTCCTCGGCCAGCCCGATGAACCGGTCGGGTCGCAGCACCCCCAGCTGCGGATGGCGCCAGCGCACCAGCGCCTCGACCCCGAGCAGCGATCCGTCCTGGAGCGACGTCAGTGGCTGGTAGTCGAGGTAGAACTCGCCGCGCTCCAGGCCGGTCGGGATCGCCGCGCTCAACGCCCGGCGGGCCTTCTCCCGCGTGTCGCGTTCGGCGTCGTACAGCTCCCAGCGGGCACCACCGGCGTCCTTGGCCCAGTGCAGGGTGGTGTCCGCGGCGCGCATCAGCTCGTCAGGTGAGGTGTCGTCCGCCCGGCGTTCCACGATGCCGACGCTGGCGGTGATGGCCACGTCGTTCCCGTCGACCACGTCCGCTTCCGAGAGCGCGGCGAGCGCCGCCTCGGCGACGGCGACCACGTCGCCGGTGCCGGTGGAGCGCTCGACCAGGATGACGAAGGCGTCCCCGCCGAGCCGGGCGACCAGGTGGGGCTCCACGGCCCGGCTGAGCCGCCGGGCCGCCGAGATCAGAGTCTTGTCGCCGACCCGGTGGCCGTACGAGTCGTTGACCCGCTTGAACTGGTCCAGATCGAGGAAGCACAGTCCGAGCCGGCGGCCACCGCCCGCCGACGCCTCCACAGCCGCCGCGAGTCGTTGCCCGAACAGGGTGCGGTTGGGCAGGTCGGTGAGCGCGTCGTGGGTCGCCTGGTGCCGGAAGCGGGCCTCGCTGGCGCGCAGTGCCTGTTCCGCCTCGACCTGGGCGGTCATCGCGGCCCGGCGGATGGTCTCCTGCTCGTCAAGGGTGCGGTCGCGCAGCGCCCGGGCGTATCCGGTGGCGACGGCGGCCAGCAGCCGGGCCATCCGGTCGGCCATGTCGTCGGCGACCAGGTCGAGGTCACGCAGCAGCCGTAGCTGCACCACCTCCAGGGTGCGGCCGAGCGCCTCGGCGGAGACGATGTGCGCGGCGACGAGTTCGGTGGCGATCCGGTGCCCCACCCGCAGGTCGAGCGGCTCGGTCCGCAGGGTCTGGGCCAGCAGGTCGGTGAGCCGCTGCAACAGCGTCTCCAACTGGGCCTGGGGCATCGGCAGGTAGCTGGTGCCCGACAGGGCCCGGGCCCAGGCCCGGGCGAACACCCCGGTGCGGGGCGCGCCGTCGGGTGGCTCACCCACCGAGCCGCCCGACCCCGCCGAGGAACACCGCCCGCTCGGCGTCCTCGGCGTCCTCCGGGGTCTCCGGCCGCCATTGCGGCACCCAGACCACTCCGGGTTCGACGAGCTGGAAGCCGTCGAAGAAAGCGGTCAGCTCGGCCCGGCTGCGTACCGACAGCGGGCTGTCGGTACGCCGGTAGACCTGCTCGGCCTCGGCCCGTTCGGCATCGTCGCGGCCGTCGTCGCTGGCCTGGGAGAGCACCAGGTGGCTGCCCGGGGCCAACGCCGCGCGTAGGGTCCGCAGCAACTCGGCCGGCCGGTCGTGGTCGGGGACGAAGTGCAGCACCGCCACCACCAGCACGGCGACGGGCCGGGAGAAGTCGAGCGTCGCGCGGACATCCGGGTGGGCGAGGATCCGCTCGGGGTGGCGCAGATCCTCCTGGACGACTGTGGTGCCGTCGGTGCCGGCCAGGATCTCTCGGCTGTGCGCGACGGCGACCGGGTCGACGTCGACGTAGACCACCCGGGCGTCGGGGGTGTGCCGCTGGGCGATCTCGTGGACGTTGCCGACGGTGGGGATGCCCGAGCCGATGTCCAGGAACTGCCGGATCCCGACGTCGGTGAGGTACTGCACCGCCCGGCGCAGGAAAGCCCGGTTGGCCTGGGCCATCAGCGGTGCCTCCGGCACCGCCGCCATCATCGTCTGGGCCGCGGCCCGGTCCACTGCGAAGTTGTGGGAGCCACCCAGGTAGTAGTCGTACATGCGCGCGACGCTGGGCCGCTCGACGTCGATCGTCTCGGGTGCCCAGTCGGGCCGCTGCAATCCGCTCACCCCTTCGTGCGCCGTCCGGGGCGTCTGTGCCCCGGCGGGTATTCTGCCCCGCTTCCGTCGGGGAGACCATAGCGCAGTGACACGAACAGGGATCAATGTGAAAGATCCGTGCCCGCGCGAGGGCGGGCACGGATCTTCAGCGGTCGGTGGCGCCGGGTGGCGTCAGAACTTCGGCGCGTCCGGTGCTTCCAGCAGACCGAGCCGCAGCGCGGTCATCAGCGCCTGGGCCCGGTTGGCCGCGCCGAGCTTCTCGTAGAGCTTGGAGATGTGGGTCTTGGCGGTCGACTCGCTGACGAACAGCTGCTTGGCGATGCCGGCGACGCTCATCCCGTCGGCGAGCAGGCGCAGCACCTGCCCCTCGCGCGGGGAGAGCTGGGGCCCGGACGGGGCGAGCCGTCGCTTCATCGCCTCGGCCAGGTCGGCGGCGGTGAAGGCGCTGGGGGAGGAGGCGGCGTGCCGGGCGGCGGCGACGACCTCGTCGGCCGGTGCGGTCTTCGGCACGAAGGCGCTCGCCCCGGCCTCCAACGCGCCGAAGAGCTGGTCGTCGCCCGCGTACATGGTGAGCACCACGATGCCCATCGACGCGCTGGACTTGCGCAGCGCCCGGGTGGCCTCCAGGCCGCTGCCGTCAGGCAGCCGCAGGTCCATGATCACCACATCCGGCTGCAACGCGCCGGCCTGCCGTACGCCCTCCGCCGCCGTGGCCGCCTCGCCGACGACCTCGAACTGCCGGTCGCGCTCGAAGGCGTGCCGCAGACCCTTGCGGATCAAGTCGTGATCGTCGACCAGGAGGACCTTGGTACGGGTTGCCGGTGTCGGACTTGTGGTCATCCTCGGGTTACTCCCCTTCTGCTGCGGCGGCGCTACCGCGAACGTTATCCCGCCGGGGCGAGGAGCCGACCACCACCGCCACGGTCGTCCCACTGGGCTGACGCGGTCTGATCTCCAACCGGCCTCGGATACGTTCCGCTCTCTCGGCCATGATCGCAAGACCATAGTGCCCGTCCGAGCGCTGGTCACCTATGCCATGACCGTCATCCGACACTTCGATCTGCGCGTACGGGGGATCCACCTCGCAGGTGACCCAGAGATTGGACGCTCCCGCGTGCTTGCGCGCGTTGGTGACCGCCTCCTGGGCGATGCGCAGCAACTCGGCCTCGGTGGCGGCGGGCAGCCGGGCGGTGGACTCGTCCAGCGACAGGTGCACCCGCAGCCCGCCGGAGGCGCCGACGGTGCGGGCGTACTCGGCGATCGCGGCGGCCAGACCGCCGTGCCGGTCCACCTCGCTGCGTAGCTCGAACAGGCTCAGTCGCAGCTCGGTGATCACGCGGGTGACCTCCTGGCGCAGCGTACGCAGCGCCTCGGCGGTCTCCTCGGCGTCGTCGTAGACGGTGGCCAGGGCGTTGTCGATCCCGTAGCCGACCATCACCAGTTCCTGGGCCACCCCGTCGTGGATCTCACGGGCCAGCCGTTGCCGCTCCTCGTTGGTGGCCAGCGAGCGCACCTCGTCGAAGAGCAGGGCGGCTTCCAAGCGCAGCGCCGCCGGGCCGGTCAGCCCGGTCACCTGGGCCACCACCGGCGGTGGGTACGCCTGCGCCGCGTCCGCCTCCAGCACCACCAGACCGACCGTGCGGACCCCGGCGACCAGCGGCACGATGAGCGCCGAGACGCCGCCGCCGGAGTGCGAGCGGGACTGCGAGCGGGCCGCGGTCTGCGGCTGCTGGCTGGCCCAGGCGTCGGCGATGGCCGAGTCCGCGTCGAGCGTGGTCTCCCAGTCGACCCGGTCCGCGCCGATCTGGGCGAGCACCACCAGCCGCCCGCCGCCGCTGGCGGAGAGCACCGCCCCGCGGTCGGTGCGGGCCACCGTGCGCAACTCCTCCAGCAGGTGCTCGGAGATCCCGCCCGGGTCCAGCGTGGCACCGGGCAGCTGCCGGGCCACCGTACGCAGCTGGGTCAGCAGCCGGGTCGCCTCCGCGTACGGCTGGGGTTTGGTGTCCTGCCGCACGAGCATCACCCGGTGCAGGGTGCGCGCCGCGGACAGGCCCAGCGTGGCCAGGATCAGCCACTGGGCGCAGACCGCGAGGTAGCCCGGCTGGGTGAGCTGCCGCGCCCCGCCGACCTCGGTGAGCGCCCCGGCGACCAGCAGGGTGCCGGCCACGATCGCGATCAGCACCGCGCCCTCGCGGAAGCGGCGCCGCAGCGCCGTGACGGTCACCGGCACCGCGAGGTACGGCAGCACCGCGGAGGCGCCCAGGCCGTCGATGTGCCCGCCGATGGTGGAGACCGCGGCGACCTGGCTCGCGGCCAGACCGAGCAACACCACCTCCGCGGTCCGGCTGAGCGGACCGATCAACCGGTGCTGCGGCGCGAGCAGCGCCGGCAGTCCGGCGATCGCCAGCAGGACGATCCACCACAGTTGAGCCAGGTCGCGGGTGGCGAGCAGGGTCAGGACAGCGATCAGCGCCAGCACGACCACCCGCGCCGTGGCGGCGAGCGGGTGGGATCGGGCCAGAGCCGAGGTCGAGGCGGACACGTGACGGATCGTAGTCAGCCGCGGTAGATGTCGGCGATTTCCGCCGCGTAGGTCTTCTGGACGACCTGCCGTTTCACCTTCATCGACGGGGTCAGCTCGCCGGTGGCCTCGGTGAAGTCCCGAGGCAGGATCCGGAACACCTTGATCGCCTCGGCCTGGGAGACCGACCCGTTGGCCCGGTCCACAGCGGACTGGATCTCCGCCCGCAGCCCCTCGTGCTCGCGGAGCGTCTCGACGTCGGTGTCGGCCGGCAGTCCGGCCGACTCCAGCCAGGCCGGCAGGGCCTCCTCGTCCAGGGTGACGAGCGCGGCGATGAACGGCTGCCGGTCGCCGACCACGACACACTGGCTGATCAGCTGGTGCGCCCGGACCTGGTCCTCCAGCACGGCCGGGGCGACGTTCTTGCCGCCGGCCGTCACGATGATCTCCTTCTTCCGGCCGGTGATGGTCAGGTAGCCGTCGCCGTCGAGCGAACCGAGGTCGCCGGTGTGGAACCAGCCGTCGTCAGTGATCGCCTCGCTGGTGGCCTCGTCGTTGCCCCAGTAACCGCCGAAGATGAGATCACCGGCGATGAGCACCTCGCCGTCGTCGGCGATGCGGATGGTCACCCCGGGCAGCGGGCGGCCGACCGTGCCGACCCGGATGAAATCGGGCAGGTTCACCGAGGCGGCCGGGGAGGTCTCGGTGAGCCCGTACCCCTCGTACACGGTCACCCCGACGCCGCGGAAGAAGTGCCCCAACCGGGCGCCGAGCGGCGCACCGCCGGAGATCGCGTCGCGGCAGCGACCGCCGAGCGCGGCCCGCAGCTTGCCGTAGACCAGCCGGTCGAAGAGGGCGTGCTGGGCGCGCAGGGCCAGGCCCGGCCCGGCGGAGGTCTCCAACGCCTCGCTGTACGCGATGGCCACGGCCTCGGCCCGGGCGAAGATCTTGCCCTTGCCGCCCGCCTCGGCCTTCTGCTTGGCGCCGTTGTAGACCTTCTCGAAGACCCGGGGCACCGAGAGCACGAAGGTGGGCTTGACCTCCTGCAACTCGGCGAGCAGCTGCTTGGGGTCGGCGCAGTGCGCCATGGTGGTCCGGGCCTGCACCACGCCGATCTGGATGAGCCGGGCGAAGGCGTGCGCCAGGGGCAGGAAGAGCAGGGTCGAGGCGTTCGGGCCGAAGAGGTTGGGCAGCACCGGCACCGCGTTGGCGATGTCGGCGTACATGTTGCGGTGGGTCAGCACACAGCCCTTGGGGCGGCCGGTGGTGCCGCTGGTGTAGATGATGGTGGCGAGGTTCGTGGCACGCAGGTCCGCGCGCCGGCTGTCGATCTCGGCCGGCTCGACCGCCGCGCCGGCACTCACCAGTTCGTCGACGCCACCCAGGTCGATCTGCCACAGGTGGGTCAGCTCGGGTAGCCGGTCCCGGACGCCTGCCACGAGCGTGGCGTGTGCGGTGCTCTCCACCACGACGGCAACCGCGCCGGAGTCGGCCAGGATCCAGGCCGTCTGCTCGGCGCTGGAGGTCTCGTAGATGGGCACGGTGACCGCACCGGCGGCCCAGACGGCGTAGTCGACGAGGGTCCACTCGTAGCGGGTCCGGCTCATCAGGCCGACCCGGTCACCCGGGCGCACCCCGGCGGCGACCAGCCCGCGGGCGACCGCCACCACCTCGTCGCGGAACTCCCGGCAGGTGACCTCCACCCGGCCGCCCGTCGCGTCGCGGCGGATGAACTGCACCGCGTCCGGCGCGGCCTCCGCGTTGTCCCAGACCGGATCGGTGAGATTTGCCGAATCGCCGACGGTGACGATCGGTGGGACGGAGAACTCGCGCACCTGCACTCCCTCGTGCTCACTCTGGCCGGATCACCGGCCGCCGCGGCGGCCTCCTGTCGAAACCTACCTGCTCCTGTGGGTCGGCTGACAGCGCAGGTGGGCGGCGCGACGCGCGGGCACGCACCGGACGGGTAGCCTCCCCGACATGGCGGACTCCTCCACCCAGTCGATCGTGATCGACGCGGCACCGGACCGGGTCGCGGCGGTCATCTGCGACTTCCCGAGCTACCCGGAGTGGACCGACGCGGTCCGCGCGGCCACTGTCGTCGAGGAGTACGAGGACGGTTATCCCAGTCAGGTGCGGTTTGTCCTGGACGCGGGGGTGCTGGTCGACGAGTACGTGCTCGCGTACGCCTACGCCGAGGACCTGTCCCGCATCGAATGGCACCTGGTGTCCCCCTCGAAGATGCAGAAGGCCCAGCGTGGCTCGTACGACCTGGTGGCCAACGACGACGGCGGCACCACCGTGACCTACACGCTGGAGGTGGAACTCGCCGTCGGGATGCTCGGGATGTTCCGCCGCAAGGCCGAGAAAATGATCATGGATGCCGCGTTGAAGCAGCTCAAGCGCCGGGTAGAAACACCGGGTGCGGCGCAGTGACGCCTCCGCCCACCCGGCCGTCACGGTAGAGGAGCCCAGCATGGGTGCAACGGAACCGGGCTCCGCCCGGGAAGAGGCGGAGCGGTTGGTGGCCACGGTGCTGGCCACCGCACGGATGGCGGGCGCCGCCGGGGCCGGGTCGTCCTGGGGACCGCTCGGTGGGATGGTGACGAGTGTCCTCGGTCACAGCGGCGCCACCGGCGCGCCCACGGCCGGGTTCGCCACCGGTGCGGCGGAATGCTGCGTTTGCCCGGTTTGCCGGGGGATAGCGGCTCTCCGTGACCCCAGTCCGGAATTCGCCGAGCGGCTGGCCACTGGCGCGGGCGATCTGGCCGCCGGCCTCGCCAGCTTCCTCCGCGCCTTCACCCCCGCCGAGCCGACGGTCGCGACGACCACCGAGCCGGTCGACGAGCCGGTCAACGAGCCCCCGGCGGGCTCCGGCACGGGTCCGGACAGCGACCACGTGTGGCGCGAGGCGACCCGTACCGGGCATGATTCTCAGCCGGCACCGGAGCGGGACGTCTGGTCCGTCGCGACCCGGTCGCCGGACACCCCCGCCCCGGCCGCCGCAGCAGGCGACGGAGCCTGACCACGAAAGACCCGCGACACCCGGCCAGGCCGGGCGTGCGGGGTGGCACAGCAGAGGGGAGTGGCAGCGGTGACGCTCACCATCGGAGTCGACGTGGGTGGCACGAAGGTGGCCGGCGGTGTCGTTGACGACACCGGCCGGGTGCTCGTGCAGACCCGACGGGACACCCCCGCCGATGACGTGGGCAAGACCCGCGACGTCATCATCGAGCTGGTCACCGAGCTGGCAGGCGGGCACGAGATCCAGGCGGTCGGCATCGGCGCGGCGGGCTGGATCGACGCGAGCCGCTCCACCGTCCTCTTCGCGCCGAACCTGGCCTGGCGGGACGAGCCGCTGCGGGCGTACGTCAGCGCGGCGGTGGGACTGCCGGTCATCGTCGAGAACGACGGCAACGTGGCCGCCTGGGCGGAGTTCCGCTACGGCGCCGCCCGGCACGCCGACGACTCGATGGTCATGTTCACCATCGGCACCGGTGTCGGCGGCGGCATCGTGCTCGGTGGCGAGCTGGTCCGGGGTGCCCACGGCATCGCCGCCGAACTGGGTCACATGCTCACCGTTCCCGACGGGCACCAGTGCGGCTGCGGCCGGCTCGGCTGCATCGAGCAGTACGCCAGCGGCAGCGCCCTGGTCCGGTTCGCCCGCGCCGCCGCCCGGCAGGAACCACACCGGGCCACCGCGCTGCTGCGGCTCGCCGACGGCGAGGCCGAGGCGATCACCGGACCCATGGTGACGGCGGCGGCCAAGGGCGGCGACCCGGTCTCCGCCGAAGCGTTCGCCCAGGTCGGACGGTGGCTCGGCACCAGCCTGGCGGACATGGCCCAGATCCTCGACCCGCAGATCCTGGTCGTCGGCGGCGGCGTCATCGATGCCGGTGACCTGCTGATGGGGCCGACCCGCCGGTCGTTCACCGAGGCCCTCGCGCAGCGCAGCCGGTTGCCGGTGGCCGAGATCCACCCGGCTGAGCTGGGCAACTCCGCCGGGGTGATCGGCGCGGCCGACCTGGCCCGGCGGCTCTGAGGTGACCCCGCCCCGCGTGCCCTTGCGGGTCCTGTCCTACAACATCCACGGCCAGCGCGACGACACCGCCGCGCTGGCCGAGGTGGTTCGCGCGGCGTCGCCGGACGTGGTGGTCGTCCAGGAGGGACCGCGCCGGTTCCGGTGGCGGGCGAAGACCGCCGCGCTGGCATCCTCGTTCGGTCTGGTGGTCGCCGCCGGTGGTCTGCCGTCGCTGGGCAACGTGCTGCTGACCAGCCTGCGGGTGCGGGTGACCAGCACCCGGTGCCGGCGCTTCCCGCTCACCCCGGGTCGGCACCTGCGCGGTGCCGCGTACGCCGACTGCCTGGTGGACGGCGCGGCGCGCTTCACCGTGGCCGGCTCGCACCTCTCCACCGACCCGGCCGAACGGCCGAGCCAGGCCGAACTGTTCAAACGCGACCTGGCGGCGGCACCCCACCCGGTGATCGCCGCGGCCGATCTCAACGAGGAACCGGGCTGGCCGGCCTGGGCCGTCGTCGCCCAGGGACTGACCGACGCGGCGGTGGCCGCCGACCGGACCGAGCGGCTCACCTACTCCTGCGCGGACCCCCGCCGGCGCATCGACGCGCTCTTCGTCGACCCGCGGATCACCGTCCGCGACTACGACGTGCTGGACACTGCGCTGACCCGCCGGGCCAGTGACCACTTCCCGGTCCTGGTCGATCTGCTGCTGCCCGCCGACGGCTGACCACCCGCCGACAAGCGGACTGGACATCGCGCGCCGTTGTCGGAAGGATTTCGCCCGACCCGGCACTCGTGCCGAGACGAAGGAGATCCCCGGTGCCCACCCCCACCGAGCAGTCACGGCCCGATCCGGAGCCGGCCACGCTCGCCCGCACCCGCGACGGCCGTCCGGTCTCCGACCGGGGTGACACCGTCTGCGTCATCGGCGCCGGCGCGAGCGGCCTGACCGCGGTGAAGAACCTCGTCGAGCACGGCTTCGGCGTCGACTGCTACGAGCGGGAGACCGGTGTCGGCGGCGCCTGGAACTGGCGGCACGACCGCAGCCCGGTGTACGCCAGCACCCATCTGGTCTCGTCGCGACCGTTCACCGAGTTTCCCGACTTCCCGATGCCCGACGACTGGCCGGACTACCCGCACCACAGCCAGCTGCTGTCCTATTTCGAGCGGTACGCCGACCACTTCGACCTGCGCCGGCACATCTGGTTCGGCACCGAGGTGATCCGGGTCGAACCGGTCGCCGAGGACCGCTGGGACGTGACCACCCGCAGCACCGGCGGCTACGGACCCGAACGCACCTCCCGATACGCCGCCGTGCTGATCGCCAACGGCCACAACTGGTCGCCGAAGCTGCCCCGCTACGAGGGGCTGGAGCAGTTCCGGGGCGAGGTCATGCACGCCTCGTCCTACAAGGACCCGGCGCAGCTACGGGGCCGGCGGGTGCTGGTGGTGGGCGCCGGCAACACCGGTTGCGACATCGCGGTGGAGGCCGCGCAGCAGGCGTCGCACTGCTGGCACTCCACCCGCCGCGGCTACTGGTACGCCCCGAAGTACGTCTTCGGCCGCCCCGCCGACCAGATCAACGACACCCTGCTGGCGCTGCGGGTGCCGCTGCGGCTGCGGCAGTGGCTCTATCACCGCACCCTGCGCCTGACCGTCGGCGACCTGACCCGCTTCGGCCTGCCCCGACCCGACCACCGGGTGTACGAGACCCACCCCATCGCCAACAGCCAACTCGTCTACTACGTCGGGCACGGCGCGATCAGCCCGGTGCCGGACGTGGCCCGGTTCGACTCGCCCACGGTGGAGCTGACCGACGGCCGGCGGATCGACCCTGACCTGGTCGTCTTCGCCACCGGCTACCTGCCGCGTTTCGAGTTCCTCGATCCAAAGGTGCTCGGCGACGACGAGGGCGTCGGCCGCCCCCGGCTCTGGCTGCACGCCTTCGTGCCGGACCACCCCACCCTCGCGGTGGCCGGTCTGCTCCAGCCCGACTCGGGCCTGTTTCCGCTGGCGCACTGGCAGAGCGTGCTCTTCGCCCGGCTGCTGCGGCTGCGCACCACCCGGCCGGAGCGGGCCGCCGCCTTCGCCGCCCGGGCCCGCTCCGGAGCCGGCGAACGATACGCGGGGCCGGTCAAGGACTCGACCCGGCACTGGTTCGAGGTCGGCCACGTCGACTACCTGCGCGCCCTGGAGCGTGCGCTGCGCGACCTGGAGGGCGGCAAGTGAACGGCGAGCGGGTGATCCGGAGCGGGGAGTGGGCCCGGCCGGTCCGTCCGGTCCGGCGCGAGGTGCTCAGCGCCCGACCCGAACTCGACGAGGGCCAGCCACCGCTGCTCTTCGTGCCCGGCTTCGGCCACGGCGCCTGGGCGTACGCCGAGCACTGGCTCGGGCACACCGCCGCGCGGGGCTTCCCGGCGTACGCGGTCAGCCTGCGCGGGCACGGCGGCAGCGGACCGGCGCCGGAGGCGACGCTGCGGGCGTACGCCCATGACGTGGTCCAGGTGGCGGCGAGCCTGCCGCGCCAGGCGGTGCTGGTGGGGCACGGCGCCGGGGCCCTGGTGGTCGCGCACGCCCTGGCCCGGTACCCGGCCCGGGCGGCGGTGCTGGTGGCGCCGGTGCTCGGCGGCTGGGCGACGTTCGGTGCCGCGTTGCGTCGCAACCCGCTCGGCACCCTGCCCGCGGTGTTCGGCGGCGGGCTGCGACTGAGCCGCCGGCAGCTCTTCGGCCGGGAGACGCCCGACGCCGACGCGCGCCGGCACACAAACCGGCTCGGCCGGGCGGCCCGACGCGCCCAGTGGGAGCTGCTGACCGGCACCGACCCGGAGCCACCGGTGGGCGGCCCACCGGTGCTGGTGCTGGGCAGCCCGGACGACCGGGTGTTGCCGGCGACGGCGCTGACCCGGGCGGCCCGGCGCTACGGCTCGGCGCCGCTGCTCTTTCCCGGCATGGGGCACGACCTGATGCTCGACGCCCGGTGGCAGGAGCCGATCGACGCCATCCTGGACTGGCTGGTCAAGAACCCGATCCGCGGCGAGGTGCGCTGACCCGGCCGGCGGCCGTCAGCGCGAGGTGTCCCGGCCCGGCGGCCGTCAGCCGCCGAGCCGGGTGAGCAGGGAACCGCTCTGGTCCAGCGCGGAGAGGTACGACCGGGCCCAGGCGTGGATGTCGTGCTCGCGCAGGTGGTCCCGCATGGCCCGCATCCGGGCGCGCACGTCGGCCGGTTCGGCCCGCAGCGCGGCCAGCAGCGCCTGCTTGAGTCCCTCCAGGTCGTGCGGGTTGACCAGGTACGCCTGCGGCAGCTCGGCGGCGGCACCGGCGAACTCGCTGAGCAGCAGCGCGCCGGCGTCGTCCACCCGGGCGGCGACGTACTCCTTGGCGACCAGGTTCATCCCGTCCCGCAGCGGGGTCACCGCCATCACGTCGGCGACCCGGTAGAGGGCGGCCAGCTCGGCCCGGTCGAAGGGCTGGGTGAGGTAGTGGATGGCCGGCTCGCCCACCCGGCCGAACTCGCCGTTGATCCGCCCGACCTCCCGCTCGACCCGCTCGCGGAGGATCTGGTACTGCCCGACCCGCTCCCGGCTGGGCACCGCCACCTGCACCAGCACCGTGTCGCGGACCTTGACGTGCCCGCCTTCGAGCAGCTCGCTGTAGGCCTTGAGGCGCTGCTCGATGCCCTTGGTGTAGTCCATCCGGTCGACGCTGAGAATCACCTGGTCGGGGCTGCCGAGATCGTGGCGCAGCCGGCGGGCCCGGTCGACCACCTCCGGGCGGCCGGCCAACGCGGACATCTCCGCGGTGTCGATGGAGACCGGGAACGCGCCGATGCGCACCATCCGGCCGTCGAACGCGATCCGCCGGTCGGTGGCCGGCAGCCCGAGCACCTTCGTGGCCAGCTGGGCGAAGTTGTGCGCGGCCTGGGCGCGCTGGAAACCGACCAGGTCCGCGCCGAGCATCCCGCGCAGCAGCTCGGCCCGGCGGGGCAACTGCATGAACAACTCCGGCGGCGGGAAGGGCACGTGCAGGAAGAAACCGATGCGCAGGTCGGGGCGGAGCGCGCGGAGCAGCCCCGGCACCAGCTGGAGGTGGTAGTCCTGCACCCAGACCACCGCGCCGGTCTCGGCCACCTTCGCGGTGGCCTCGGCAAACCGCTGGTTGACCCGCTGGTACGCGTCCCACCAGCGGCGATGGTGCTCCGGCTGCTCGACCGCGTCGTGGTAGATCGGCCAGAGCGTCGCGTTGGCGAAGCCCTCGTAGTGGTCGCGCAGGTCGTCGGTGGTCAGCGGGACACTCTGCATCCGTACGCCGTCGACGTCGGGCAGCGCGGGCGCGGGACCGGTGCCACCGGCCCAGCCCACCCAGGTCGCCGGAGTGTGTCGCAGCAGCGGATGCAGCGCGCTCACCAGCCCACCGGGGCTGCGACGCCACTCGCAGGCGCCGTCGAGAGCCACGCTGTCGTCGATGGGCAGGCGGTTGGCCACCACCACGAGGGAACTCTGTCGCATCTCGGGCATTCCGATCAGCAGGGGTGCGACCGCCACGAGAAAGGAACAACCGGGCAGTCGGCGGGGTGACGTGACGTACTGCGGTATTCCTACTGACAGTAAGTTACACCACTGTTACGCCATCTGGCGCGGGCGGGTCCCGTCCCGGTATCCGGGCGGCTACCGTGCGCGGTGACTTGCTCAGACCACCGCGCCGTCGTCCGGGTCGCGTTCCTCGTCACCCGGACGCAGCCGCCACACGAGCGTGACGAAGCCGGCGAGGATGCCGGTGAAGCCGAGCAGGGTCACGATGCCCCGGTCCGCGGGCAGCAGACCGGGGAAGACGAAGAGCAGGAAGCCGACGACGATGGCGAGCACCCCGGCCACCGCGTACTTCGAGACCCGGGGCAGTGGCGGAGGCGGCGGCGGGACGTACCGTTCCTCGGCGTCCGGATCGTCGGGCAGGTCGGCGCCGAAGGTGTCCAGGCCCTCCAGCAGGGACTCGTCGGCGTCGCGGGGGCCACGGCCCACCGACACGCCCGAGACGTCCGCCGCCCACGGCAGGCGCCGCACGTCGGTCGCGGTCGGCGCGGCCGGCTCGTCGGCACCGGACCGGGTCGACGCGCCGGTGCCACCGCCCTCGGCCGGATCGTCCACGTCCTCGGCGGCGGGCCAGGGATGCTCACCCGCGCCGGGGGTGCGGTGGAAACCGGCGACGATGCGGGCCCACTCGGCGTCGATGTCGGGTTCGGTGTCGGCGCGCCCGGCACCGCTCTCGTCGGCCAGTTGACTCAGGTAGTCACGGGCGGTGCTCAGGTGGGAACGATCCACGTAGAGCCGGTCGACCGGACGGGCCGGAACGGTGGTGGTGCGGGTGACCGGGTTCAGGTCGGCCGAGGGCTGCAGATAGGCGGCGATGCCACCAGCGGCCAGCACGTCGAGCAGGTGCTCGCCGACCCGCGGGTCGACATCGCCGGCGACGGCGTACTCGCTCGCGTCGAGCCCGTTGTCCCGCCGTCCCCGGCGGGCCCCACCCGCTGACACCGACCAGCCTCCTCGTCGCGCCGCCCCCGCGTGCCCCGTCGGCGCGCCAATCTGCGCCGTGCTCTGAATCGTGACACGTCCGGGGCGGGTTCGGGGAGTGCCTTGTGGCGCGGCGTACGGTGGTGGCCCTTCCGGGCTGGTCAGGGCCGGGCTCTTTGTCCGTTTACGCGCAGCGTGCGGTGTCGTCTCCGTCAACCGGCCAGCGAGCGGGTGTCGGTGGTCGGGTGGGCCAGGGCGAGCAGGCCGGGCGCGGCGTTGCGGTGGGCGAAGGCGCGCACCTCGGGTAGCAGCGGATCGCTCTCCGCCGGCTCACCTGTCGACGCCAGTTCCCGCAGCGCGAGGGTCAGCGCCAGCAACCTGTCGGTCAGATCAGGGATCCCGGCATAGATGTCGGCGGCGGCGAGGTACAGGTCGGCGGCGTGCCGGTGGTCGCCGTCGATGCCCGCCAGCGCGCCGGTCACCGCCCGCAGTGCCGCCTCCGACCAGGGCGTACGGTGGCCGACCTGATCCAACATGGCTCGCACCCGGGCCGCCGGCTTACGTCCGGACAGACTCGCCGCCCAGGCGGCCGCGGCGATCCACTCGCCGCTGGCCAGCGCCGGCACCGCCGTCCACGACTCGGCCAGCTCGTCGATCAGGGCACCGGCCTCGTCGGTACGCCCCTGCAGAGCCCGGCACAGCGCGCCCATCGCCAGCATCGTCCAGTGCACCCGGTGAAAGCCGCTGCGCCGGGCGGTGTCCAGCGCGTCGGCCACGTCGTCGCGACCCGGCCCGGCCGGCGGCACCGGCTGGCCGCGCAGCACCAGCAGCACCGCCCGCAGCCCGCGTACCTGCATGTCCCAGCTGCCGGTCGGGGTGTCCACGAACGCCTCGGCGGCGGCCAGGAACCGGCTGAAGTCCCCGGCGAACCAGGACCGCACCGCCTCGGCGGAGTAGCTGGTGGTCAACGACTGCCCGCTGGCGGTCCGGGCCGGGGCGGCCGACAGCAACGCGTCGAAGCGCCGCGAGTCGCCCTCCTCACAGACGGCGTACGCGAGGTTCTGGATGGCCCGGGGCAGCGCCAGCAACTGCCGGGCCCGGGCGAACTCCACGATGCTGTACAACTCGTCCAGGCCGGCCCGGTCTCCGGCCTGGTACCGGGCGGTGGCCGCGGTGATCCGGCCGTTGGTGTG
The DNA here is from genome assembly GCF_003236305.1 of Micromonospora endophytica. Taxonomy (GTDB): domain Bacteria; phylum Actinomycetota; class Actinomycetes; order Mycobacteriales; family Micromonosporaceae; genus Micromonospora; species Micromonospora endophytica. The sequence continues at coordinate 33,536 of NZ_POTX01000019.1, forward strand.
GGTCTCGGTCAACCCCAGCCGCTCGGCGATCCGCACGGCCGTGTCCGCCGCGGCCACCGCGGCGTCCCGCTCGTAGTTGAGCATGTGCAACCGGCCCAGCTCGGCATAGGCGTCCGCCTTCTGCGCGCTGTCCGGCAGCGGCTCGAACAGCTGCACGGCGCGGTCCAGGCAGGCCAGTGCCGCCTGCCGGTCGGCCCGCAACCAGGCCGCCTGGCCGAGCAGGGTCCAGGCCCGCGCCGCGCAGGCTTCGTCACCGCCGGCCAGCAACCGGCCGGCCAGGGCCCGCAACTGCTCCGACCCGCCGCCGGAGAGAAACGCGTTGCCGTCCCGGTAGAAGGAGATCTCGGTGCTGAGCAGCTCCAACTGGAGCCGGCCCAGCGGGTCGGTCTCGTCGGTCAGGCCGAGGGCCCGAGCGGCGTGACCGGCGGCGGCGTCCAACCCGTGCAGCGCGTACGCCCGCCGCGCCGCCCGGTGCAGGGCGGCGCGGGCGGGGCCGGCGTACCTGTCGGTCGCCATGTCCAGCGACCGGGCGATCTCGTGCGCCGCCCAGCGGTGGTGGGCCAGCACCTCGGCCAGGTCGGTGTCCCGGCTCTGCGAGAGGGTGTCCAGCCAGTCGGCGGTCCGCTCGTGCCGGGCCACCCGCTCGGTGCGCGGCAGCCGCTGGTAACACACGTCGCGCACCAGCACGTGGCGGAAGCGGTACTCCGGCTGCCCGGCCATGGTGGAGGCGCCCTGCTCGTGGACGAAGTCGCGTTGCTCCAGCCGGCGCAGGGCCCGTTCCACCGACTCGACCGACTGCCCGACCGCGGCGGCCACCGCACCGGGCCAGAACTGAATCCCGACCACCGCCGCCGCCAGCAGCACCGTCCGGTCCTTGGCGTCGAGCAGGTCGACGCGGTTGGCGATGACCGCGTGCACGCTCTCCGGCATCGGCAGGTCCAACTGCTTCTCCAGCGACCAGGCCCGCCCGGACTGGCGCAGCGCACCCTGCTCGATGAGCATCCGGACGTACTCGTGGGCGTAGAGCGGATTGCCCCCGGCCACCTCGATCAGTGGGGTCAGCAGGTCGGCGGAGAACGCGGCCTGACCGAACATGTGCGCGTAGAGGGCGGCGATGCCGGTGTCCCGCAGCGGCGGCAGGGTGATCGTCACCGAGCCGGTGATGGTGCCGGCCCAACTCGGATCCCGCTCGACCAGCTCGGGCCGGGCGGTGCAGAGCAGCAGCAGCGGCACGTCCCGGGCGGCCGCGCCGAGCAGTTCCACGAAGCGCAACATCGCGTCGTCGGCCCAGTGCAGGTCCTCGAAGACCAGCACGGTCGGGCGGCGGGACGCCAGGGCCAGCAGGAACCGCCGCCACGCCGACTCCGCCTCCTCGGCCGGCAGCGCCGGACCGGGCAGGCCGACCAGCGGGCGCAACGCGTCGACCACCCGGTCCCGCTCGCCGGGCCCGACCAGCTCGGCCACGGCCGTGGTGAGTCGCTGCGCGGCGCTGGTGGCCGGGTCGGTGTCCAGGATGCCCGCCTCGGCCTTGACCACGTCGGCGAGCGCGGCGAACGTGACGTTCTCGCCGAACGGCGGGCAGCGTCCGGTACGCCACGTCAGCGGCTCGTCGACCAGCCGGCCGGTGTGCCGGTGCAGCTCGCGGACCAGCCGGCTCTTGCCGATCCCGGCCCGGCCGAAGACCGTCACCACCTGCGGCCGCCGGTCGCGCAGGCTGCGGTGCAGGGCGTTGACGAGCATGCCCAGCTCGTGCTCGCGATCGATCAGCGGAGTGGCGTCCGGTTCCCGGTCGGTGGGCTGCTGACGCACCGCGGCCAGCGCCAGCCACACCTCGGTCGGCGCCGACCGGCCGCGCAGGGTGACCGGCGGCTGCTCGGCGTAGCGGATGGTGTCCCGGGTCAGCGCGTGCGTGCTGCCGTCGACGAGCACCCCGCCGGGTGGGGCCACCGACTGCAACCGGGAGGCCGTGTTGACCACGTCGCCGGCCACGATCGCCTGCCCGCCGTCGCGGGCGGCGGCCACGTCGACGAGTGCCTCGCCGGTGGCCACCCCGACCCGGAAACGCAGCCCGTCGGTGCCGGTGGGGGTGAACCGGGTGAGCACCCGTTGCAACTCCAGCCCGGCCCGTACGCATCGCAGCGCGTCGGTCTCGGTGGCGATCGGCGCGCCGAACAGCGCCATCACCGCGTCGCCGATGTATTTCTCCACCACGCCGCCGTACTGGCCGACCACCCGTCGGGCCGCCGAGAAGAAGCCTGTCTGCATGCCCCGGACCAGTTCCGGGTCGGCCCGCTCGACGTACGGGGTGAAGTCGATCAGGTCGACGAAGAGCACGCTGACCCGACGGCGGTCCTCCTGGGCGATGGCCGCCGGTGCGCTGCTGCCCGGCCGGGGAGCACCGCAGGCGGTGCAGAAGGCCACGTCGGCGGCGAGCGGCCGGAAACAATGTGGGCAGACCGAGCCGAGCTCCGCTCCGCAGCCACCGCAGAAGCGGTCGCCGTCGGAGGCGGTGCGTCCACAGCGGTCACATCGCGCGGCGATGACACCCTCCACTGGCCGGCTCCGGCGCCCGCAGGCGCCCGGTCGAGTATCGCCGACCAGCGCTCTGTCGGGTACCGGGCTGTTGGCTTGTGGACACTGCACCACCCTCCACCGGCATCTCGGAAACGGCTAGATTCAGGCAGCCGAACGTCGAATGCTGATCAGGGGGACAGTTTCATGGTTTACGTCATGCTCCAGCAGGAGTGGACCGACGGTAACGGGGTCACCCACCTGGCCGGTGACTCCGTCGACGTCGACGCCGCGACGCTGGCCGACCTTCAGGCCCAGGGCATCGTCAGCGAGCAGGTCGACGGTGGCGGTGGCGGTGGCGGCAAGGACGGCGGCGAATGGGCCGGTCCGGGCGGTGCCGAATGGGTCGGTCCGGGCAGCGTCAAGCCCTGACCGCGGCACACCACGCCGGGGGCCGGAGCGCGCAAGCGTCCCGGCCCCTTCTGGTCTCTCAGCGCTCGTTCATCCCGGCGCGGCTTTCTCAGCGCTCGTTCATCCCGGCGCGGCGGCGCAGCGCCGGCACGTCGGTGACCACGATCCGGCGGCCCTCGGTCCGCAGCCACCCCCGGTTGGCGAACGACCCGATCGCCTGGTTGACGCTCTGCCGGGAGCCACCTGCCATCTCGGCGAGCTGGCTCTGGTTCAACTCGATAGTGATCATCGGGGCCTGGCTCTCGCCGGCCAGCCGGACCAGTGTCTTGGCGACCCGCCCGGGCAGGTCGAGGAAGACATGGTCGGCGTTCTGCTCGGTGAGCCGACGGATGAGCGCACCGAGCGAGCGCATCACCGCGTCGAGGATGCGCGGATTCGAGTGGACCAGCTCCATGAAGGCCCCCCCGGGACAGGGCCAGGGCGGTGCAGTCCTCGATCGCCTCGGCGGAGGCGGACCGGGTGGAGGCGTCCAACAGGGAGACCTCGCCCAGCACGTCCGGCGGTCGGATCACCGACAGCACGGCCCGCTCGCCGGTCGGCGCGGTGCGGAACACCGCCACCGCGCCCCGGCGCAGCACGATGAGCGATTCGCCCGGGTCGTTCTCCACGAACAGCAACTGGCCCTTGCGGTACGTCCGAGGCACCGCGGCGGCGATCACCCGCTGGCGCACCTCGGGCTCCAGCCCGGCGAACATGTCGACACCCGTGAGCGCGTCGCCCGGCTCCGGCAGGCGCATTTCCACGGTCCCACCCCTCCCCGGTCAAGGACCCCACTCGCTCACCGGGTGAGCCTGGTGGCCCCTGACGAGGTGATCCGACACCCGTTCCGCGTCCGGTAGCGGTACACATCAGATCATGACGGCCCGGTCGCGTGCTGTACACCCCTCGAATCACTTCCGTTACCACCTGAGTGGCGGCTGACGTGGGACAAAACGGTGGAAGCGCTCCCGTCTGCACGCCCCGCCGGTGTCGCCGGGACGGGCGTGGGCGAGGATGGCGGGGATGTCCTACCGCTACTTCTACGACTGTGAGTTCATCGAGGACGGCCGGACCGTCGAGCTGGTCTCGATCGGCGTCGTCGACGAGTACGGCCGCGAGTTCTACGCGGTCTCCACCGAGTTCGACGCGTCCCGGGCGGTGCCCTGGGTGCGCCGCAACGTGCTGGACAAGCTGCCCTCGCCGGCCGACCGGGCCTGGCGGTCCCGGGAGCGCATCCGCGACGAGTTGCACGACTTCCTGATCGCGCCGATCCGGGACCGCCCCGGCGAGGAACTGGAGCTGTGGGCCTGGTACGCGGCGTACGACCACGTGGCGCTGGCGCAGCTCTGGGGCTCGATGCCGGCGCTGCCCCGGGAAATACCGCGCTTCACCAAGGAACTGCGGCAACTCTGGGACGATCGAGGTCGGCCACGCCTGCCCAGCGCCGCCGCGGCCCGGCACGACGCTCTGGTCGACGCCCGGCACAACCTGGCCCGCTGGCGGACGATGACCGCTTCGTAGGTTTGTTCCGTCTCAGCCGGGGCACCGGTACCGGCCAACGGGGCGATGCAGAGGAGTGCCGTCGGTATGGATCACGAGGCGATGAACATCGCGGAGCGACGGCGTCAGGTGACCGGGTTGATCCGGGCAGCCCGGGTCTGCACACTCACCACGATCGCCCTCGACGGCCGGCTGACCGGCCGGCCGATGCTGCTGCAACAGGCGGACTTCGACGGCGAACTGTGGTTCTTCGCGCACGCCGACTCCTCCCTGGTCCGCCAACTGCGGGTGAACCCGGAGGTGGCGGTGGGCTTCGGCATGCCGCAGGAGCGGTGCTGGGTGTCGCTCTCCGGCACCGCGCGCGACGAGTACCAGCGGGATCGCGCCGATTGGCTGTGGCAGCCGGGGCTGTCCGCATGGTTCCCGAACGGGCCGGAGACCACCGGACTGACTCTGATCGCCGTCCACGTCACCGCCACCCACCTCTGGGAGTGAAAGGAGGGGCCCCCTGTTAACGCCTGGTGTATAGGAAGGGCCCCCTTTTAACAGGTCCGCCTACTGACCGGTAGCGGGGCGCGGTGTCGGGCATGGGCCAGCGGCGGATACAGTCGCAGGTGACGGCCCGCCCCGGGCCGGCAACGGCGCCGATGGTCTGAAACTGACACATATCCTGGGGCTTGAACGGGCTTGACCAGATGCTCCCCAGGAGGATGAGCGGATCATGCGTATCGGCGTGCTCACCGGCGGCGGCGACTGCCCAGGTCTCAACGCGGTCATCCGGGCGGTGGTCCGCAAGGGCGTCGCCAGCTACGGCCACGAGTTCGTGGGGTTCCGGGACGGCTGGAAGGGCCCGCTGGAGGGACTCTCCCGCCCGCTCGGCATCGCGGAGGTGCGGGGGATCCTGCCGCGCGGCGGCACCATCCTCGGCTCCTCCCGGACCAACCCCTTCAAGATCGAGAATGGCGTCGAGCGGATCAAGGAGAACCTGGCCGCGCAGGGCGTCGACGCCCTCATCGCCATCGGCGGTGAGGACACCCTCGGTGTCGCCACCAAACTGCACGAGCTGGGTGTCAACGTCATCGGCGTGCCGAAGACCATCGACAACGACCTCGGCGCCACCGACTACACCTTCGGGTTCGACACCGCGGTGAACATCGCCATGGAGGCGATCGACCGGCTGCACACCACCGCCGAGAGCCACCACCGCACCCTGGTGGTCGAGGTGATGGGCCGGCACGCCGGCTGGATCGCCCTGCACGCCGGCCTGGCCGGTGGCGCGAACGTGATCCTGCTGCCGGAGCGGAACTTCGACGTCGAGCAGGTCGCCGGTTACGTCGAGAAGCGTTTCCAGCACCAGTACGCCCCGATCGTCGTGGTCGCCGAGGGCGCGCAGCCGCTCGAGGGCCAGATGGTGCTCCAGAACCAGGAGCTGGACGCCTTCGGCCACGTCCGCCTCGGCGGCATCGGTCAGTGGCTGGCCGAGCAGCTGGAGGCGAAGACCGGCAAGGAGGCCCGCACGGTCGTGCTCGGGCACATCCAGCGCGGTGGCACCCCGACCGCCTTCGACCGGGTGCTCGCCACCCGGCTCGGCCTGCAGGCGATCGACGCGGCGCACGAGGGCGACTGGGGCAAGATGGTCGCGATGCAGAGCACCGACATCGTCCGCGTGCCGCTGGCCGACGCCACCCGCGAGCTGAAGACCGTTCCGCTGGAGCGCTACGCCGAGGCCGAGGTCTTCTTCGGCAGCTGATCACCGTGCCCACCGTCCCCACCCCACCGCACCACGGCGGGGTGGGGACGGTGCGGACGATGGAAAAGAGGGGTACGACGGCATGGTGGACGGCAGGCACACGGTCGCGGTGATCGGGGCGGGCAAGATCGGCGAGCTGATGCTCTCCGGGCTGCTGCGCTCGGGCTGGCCGGTGGACCGGCTGCTGGCCACCGCCCGCCGGCCGGGGCGGGCCGACGAGTTGGCCGCCCGCTACGGCGTACGCGTGGTGGACAATCTGACCGCCGTGGACGAGGCCGAGGTGCTGGCGGTGGCGGTCAAGCCGCAGGACGCCGCCGCGCTGCTGGACGAGATCGGACCGAAGGTGCCCGCCGACAAGTTGGTGATCTCGCTCTGCGCGGGCCTGCCCACCAGCTTCTTCAGCCGCCGGCTGCCCGACGGCACCCCGGTGGTGCGGGTCATGACCAACACGCCGGCCCTGGTGGACCAGGCGATGAGCGCCATCTCGGCCGGGGCGTACGCCACCGGTGAGCACCTGGCGCTGGCCGAGGAGATGTTCAAGCCGCTGGGCGCGACGCTCCGGGTGCCGGAGAGCCAGCAGGACGCGGTGACCGCGCTCTCCGGCTCCGGCCCGGCCTACTTCTATCTGCTGGTCGAGGCGATGACCGACGCGGGCATCCTGCTCGGTCTGCCCCGGCAGGTGGCGCACGACCTGATCGTGCAGACCGCGATCGGCTCGGCGGTGATGCTGCGCGACTCCGGCGAGCATCCGGTGAAGCTGCGCGAGGCGGTCACCTCGCCCGCCGGTACCACCATCTCCGCCATCCGCGAGCTGGAAAACCATGGCGTACGCGCGGCGTTGCTGGCCGCCCTCGAAGCGGCCCGCGACCGGGCCCGGGAGCTGGCCGCCCAGGCGGAGTGAGCCCGCTTTGGCCCTGCGTCGCCTCCCGCCGGTCGGTCCGGTGGCGCATACTGGCGCGGTGTTCACTCTCGCCCAGGCCCGACACCTGGTGGCCACCCTGCACCCCCGCATCGACGAGCTGATCCGGGTCCGGGCCGACCTGGCCGAGTTGCAGGCCGACCTGGCCGCCCACGGGCTCAGCGTGCTCGGCGGCCGGCCCGAGGTCAAAGGGCTGGAGGCCCGGCTGCACGCGATCCTCGACGAGCTACGGCAGCACGGCATCGAGATCAAGAGCGTGGCTCCGGTGCTGCTCGACTTTCCCGGCGAGCGCGACGGCCGGCAGGTCCTCTGGTGCTGGCTGGAGGGGGACACCGACGTGCGCTGGTACCACCGCGCCGACTGCGGCTTCGCCGGCCGCCGCCGGGTCTGACAGTGGGTCGACAGGCGACTGCGGGCGTACGGTCGGCCCGAGATTGATCATCCGACCGGCTGATCAAGGCAGCTAGCCGTCGGCCTACCTGCGGCCGGCGAACGCCCGCCACGTGATCCTGCGTCACTCGGTGTCAGTTCTGGTTTCTGGCGACCTGGGAGGCCGGACCGGCGTCGGAAGGGTTGGGCGTCAGTCCAGCCAACGGGAGATCGTCGTGGCGATCTTCATGGCGCCGTCGTCGCGGGTCTCGATGGTCCGACCGGCCAGGTTCAACTTGTGGGCCGGCACCTGGTAATCCCTGCTGCCGTCAGCATTCGGCACCGTGTGATACACGACCTCGGTCGTCACGCCGCGCATTTCGGTGTACGACACGGCCACTCGCCCGCCGAACATGTCGTAGATGCTCATTCTGTCCTCGGTCAGGATCACCGAGGCGGGAAATCCTTGTGCCAGCTTTACGAGAAAGTGCACGTAGACGAAGTCCTTGTCGAATCTCAACCCGAGCACCTGCTCGTGGGAGGGCAGGCGGTGCCTCGACCGGGACAGGTTGACGCGCAGCGGCGGGACCTGCGACACCGGCCGGCACCCGAACGTACGCAGGTTGCGCAAGACCCGGTCCGAGAGGTCCACTGGCGGGTCCGTCAACTCATGGTCGTCAAGCGTCAGCACGTTGATTATCTTGAGCAGTTCCGTGCTGGTGTCGAGCCATCCACAGACCTTCCCCATCTCGGTGGCGGGCACCGTGCCGAACAGTTCCGCCAACAGTGTGCCGGTGAGCGTGCCCGGACCGTCATCGGGATGGTGTTCGCTGACCACGCCAATGATGTAGCCGTTGACGAATATCGGTGCCCCGGACATCCCCTCCCAGGGCCTCGGCGACGACTCTCCCGGCGGATCGACAAGCACCTCTACCGTCCTGCTCCGGTGATTGGAGAGGGTCATGATCCGACCGTCCCGCCGCACCATGTCCCGGAACTTGACGGCGCCGCGCGGATCGGCGGATCTGCGCCGCAGCTTGAACGCGGGGAAGCCGGCGGTGCCGCACGCCACCTTCCGGTCAACACGGCTGATCCGGCCGATCAGGGCCGGCTTCGTGGTGCGGATCTTCGGGTGGTTGACCCGGAGGATGCCGATGTCCACGCCGAAACGGGCCTGCGCGGACCACCTCGTCGAGGGTTGGACCCGCACGGGCTCGCCGTCGTCACCGCCGAAGAACTCCACCGAGACGTCGCTCGCGTCGTCAAGCACATGGCCGGCGGTCAGGATCGTCTTCGAGTTGATCAAATAGCCGGTGGCACGGAATTTTTCGGGTCGACCGCCGACCCGGCGGGTGATCCGGATCAGGGCCACCCGGTCCGGATCGATCCCACCGCTGGGCTGCGATTGTCCGGCCGTCATTCCTCGCCTGCCCGGGCCCGGCCATGGACTATGTAGTCACCGTCCGGGTCGTCCGGGTTTATCGGTTGCAGCGTGAGCCGGATCTGATGCACGACCGACGATGAGCGGGTCTGGTCGAGTCCCACGTCGACCACCCACAACTTCGCGTGGCCGCCGCGCTGACGTGACCGATCCACGACCACGGAAAGTTCCAGCTCAATCGCACCGATTTTGAACTTCGGGTCCTTGTGCTCACCTTGCCACGCGGCGAGTGCCAGGTCACCTCGCAGTTGGGAGATCACCTCGGCCACACTGATCCGATCCTCCAAGGCATCCTCCTCGAATTCCGTCGTCAATGACAATCGATGGAAGACCACGGTATGAGGGGGAAGTCGGCTGCGGAATCGCCCTGCCCGGTAATGGGGATGGCCGAGCGGATGGCACCGGTGCGACGCGGGTGCACTACGGTGAGCGGGGCGCTGGGCCGCGCCGCGGGGGAGTGCTGATGTTTTCCATGCCGTTGACCGACGACGCGCACCTGCGTCCGCTGAACCCCTGGCACGCCGAGGAGTTCCTGGCCAATCTGGACCGGGGCCGGGAGAGCATGCTGCCGTGGGTGTCGCCATCCTTCGTGGCCGCTGATCTCGACGGCGCGCGGCACGTGCTCCAGCGCTACGCCGACAGGTGGGCCCGTGACGACGGCGGGATCTGGGGCATCTGGTCCGGTGACACCCTGGTCGGCGGGGTGCTGCTGGTGTCGTTGAGCACCGCGACCGGAGTCTGCGAGGCGGGTTGCTGGCTGGAACCGGCCGCCGAGGGGCGGGGCCTGGTGACCCGCGCGGTCAGCCGGCTCATCGACTGGGTGGTCGACGAGCGCGGCCTGCACCGGGTCGAGTGGCGGGTGACCGCCGGCAACGTACGCAGCATCGCGGTGGCCCGCCGGCTAGGCATGCGCCGGGACGGCGTACTGCGTCAGGTGGCGCCCGGCCCGGACGGCCGGATCGACCTGGAGATCTGGTCGGTGCTGGCGCCCGAGTGGCGGGCCCGGCGCGACGGCGGCGTCGCGGACTGAACGGCCGGGCTCAGCCGGCCTTGGCGAGCGCCGCCCGCAGCTTGCCGATGTCACCCGGGGCGGCCTGCTCCCAGTTGGTCGGGTCGGCAGAGTAGATGACGCCGTAGGCCGGGGTGTCCGGCTGGAAACGCCAACTGTCGGCGAGGGCGCCGGCGTCGAACGCGTCGTAGCCGATCCGGTCGAGGAAAGCGGTGGCGGCGCTCTTGGCCTGTGGGTCGTCGCCGGCGATCGGCAACGCGCTGCGATCGGCCGCGCCGGTGGGGCGGGCCAGCGCGAGCAGGTGCTTGAAGAAGATGTTGTTGAACGCCTTCACCACCCGCGCCTCGGGTAGCTGGCGTTGCAGCAGCTCGCTGCTGGTGGTGGCGCCATCGTCCAACTCCGGGAACTGACCGTCCCGTTCCGGGTAGTAGTTGTTGGTGTCGATGACGAGCTTGCCGGCCAGCGGTGCGGCCGGCACCGACCGGTACGCCTTGAGCGGGATGGTGACCACGACCAGGTCACCGGCGCGGGCTGCCGCCTCGACGGTGCCCGCGCTGGCCTGTGGACCCAGTTCGTCCACCAGGTCGGCAAGGGTTTCCGGCCCCCGTGAGTTGCTCAACACCACGTCGTAACCGGCGTTGACCGCCAACCGCGCGACCGTCCCCCCGATGTGCCCACTCCCGATAAACCCCACGGTGGTCACAGACCCACTCCCTTCGTCCCTTGCGAACGTACCCCGCACCCGCGCTTCCCACCCGTCGCTCGCCGGGACAGGGCGTTGACCGGGGTCACCCGGACGATTGATCGATACATGGACATCTTGACGAAGTGGTGTCGTGTGAGTAGCGTCTCCTCATCCTTTTGGAAAGTTTCCTAACTGTTTGGAGGCGCCACATGAAGAGATCGCTCCGGCGGGCCCTCTGGCTCGGTGCCGTGGTCGCGGTGACCGTCGCCACCGTCCCGATGGCCTCCGCGTTCGGCGCCGGAAACGTGACCGCCTCGTTCACCCGGGCGTCGGACTGGGGGACCGGTCACGAAACGAAGGTCACCATCACCAACGGTTCGAGCGCCAGCGTCAGCACCTGGCGGATCGAGTTCGAGCTGCCCGCGGGCACCACCATCAGCAGCTCCTGGGACGCCGACGTCACCCGCGACGGCAACCGGTACGTGGCGGTCAAGAAGAGCTGGGCCGGTGCCCTGGCCCCCGGCGACTCCTTCAGCTGGGGTTACAACGGCACCGGCGGGTATCGGGCGCCGCTGAACTGCACCGTCAACGGCGCGGCCTGCGGCGGTGGCACGACCCCACCGACCACCACGCCCACCACCAC